>JAGBJE010000119.1 GCA_017934625.1 Pseudobutyrivibrio sp.
AATATTTGCTTTTGTAGATACAGTAGGTTATAATTTACTTAGTTGTGAGAAGGAGGGTTTACTATGACTGAGGGCGGTTTTTTAATTTTCTTTTTTGCATTAATTTTATTGGTAGTCATCGTAGCTGTTATCGCAGTAGTTTCTGCGGTTTCAGGCGCAGCGGCAGCGATTGCCGACGAAGAAGATGGCGAAGAGGATTAACTAATTTTGGATATAAAAATCTTTATAGCGGCTCACAAGCCATGTATGCTGCCAGAGCAGGACTGCTATGTTCCAATTCATGTGGGAGCAAAGGGTAAAGACAGCATTTCTCTTAAGGAGTGTGGGATTAATAAAGAGGGCGTTTTGGTTAGAGATGATGATGGTATCAATATCTCTGAAAAGAACCCGTATTATTGTGAGCTTACAGCTACGTATTACATTTGGAAAAATATTAAAGCGGATGTGGTGGGCTTGTGCCACTACAGACGCTATTTTTCTTCTAAGAAGAATAGTGGAGATGATGAAAATCTTTTCAAGAATATTTTGTCAGAGGACGAGATTGCTGCCTTAATGGCGGAAAATGATATCGTAGTTCCTAAGACTAATAAGTACTTCATCGAGACCCTTTACAGTCATTATTCCCATACATTGGATGGTAGCCATTTGGATATCGCCCGTGAGGTGATGGCTGAGATGTATCCAGAGGATTTAAAATATCTGGATGCCATATATTCCAGGACAAATGGAAGCATGTATAACATGTGCATCATGAAAAAGGATGTTTTCGATGCTTACTGTGAGTGGATGTTCAATCTGCTTGCTGGGGTAGAGGAGAGGATTGATGTTTCCAATTTGTCAGCATTCCAGGCTAGACTGTTTGGCCGCGTGTCGGAGATTCTTATGAATGTATGGATCCTAAAGGCAATGAATGAGGGGAAGGCTGTGACAGAGGTGACAGCTGCATATACTGAAAAGATTAATTGGATTAAGAAGGGTGTATGGTTTTTACAGGCTAAGTTCTTCGGTAAGAAGTATACAAAGAGTGCGTAAAAATAAACAAGCTATTGCTTAAATATAATAAGCAATAGCTTTATTTTATTGGAAATTAATGGTAAAATACATTGGCAAAAAAATCGGAAGAGAAAATTATAATATATGATAAAAATAAAAAGTAGAGGAAAACTAAGAATAATTGTATCAGTATTATTGATTCTATTTGCAATCATTCTTCTTGGCTTTATTAGCCCACTTAGAATAAAAAAATATAATTTAACATTTGATAATCTTCCAGAGGAGATGGACGGTTACAGGATTGTCCAGATTACAGATTTTCACTGCAAGGAATTTGGTGATCACGAAGAAGATTTGATTAAGCTTGTAGCAAAGGCTAAGCCTGATGTAATCTTTTTAACGGGTGATATCGTTGATGAGAAGCATACCACAGAGAATGCTGAGGATTTACTTGTTGGGATTACAAAGCTTGCACCTGTATATTATGTAACAGGAAATCATGAGTATTACACTGGAGCGCCATATTATGAGTTTAGAGAGCTCTGTGATAAATATGGTGTAGTTATGCTTGAAAATGAAACTGTTGAGGTGGATTATAACGGAGCTAGCTATATGCTTACAGGCTTGGATTATGTTAATTCAACAGTTCATATGAAGGATGTTATAGGATATGCAAACGCAGATTATTTTAATGTGTTGCTGTATCATGATTCATCTAAGTTTAACTTTTTGTCTGAATACGGATATGACATAGAATTTGCAGGCCACGGTCATGGTGGATTAATTCGCCTTCCATTTATCGGAGGCTTGCTGGGTTCTGATTATCGCTTGTTTCCAAAGTACGATTATGGAATATTTCATGAAAAAAATTCCACTATGGTAACCAGCTCTGGCTTGGGCGATGCTAGAGTGCCTAGATGGAATAATCCAAGAGAAATAGTGCTAGTTAAATTGCATTGTGAAAAATAGAAACAGCCAGGGCGCATATCACATTAGAATGATGATATGTGCCCTGAATTTTTTAGCATTGCAATTTTATCGCAGCTGCGATAAAAAGTATCTGAAGATTTATTATAGTAATAAGAAGGGGGTAGATTTTCAAGGTAACTGAAACGCCATTTATTAATGTTGCGGTTATGTTGGCAGTTCTTAATTTTGTAAAACAATGTGTTGCAAAAGTAAAACATTGGGTGTATTCTATGATTAGAAGGAGGTAGTTGATTATGGCAGCTACAACAGTAAAAGATACAAATTTCAACATGAGAATGAATAAGCAGAAAAAAGTTAGCTTAGAGGATTTATATGGTAGCCTTGGCATGACCTTAGCAGAAGCAGTAAATATATTTTTTGAAAAATCCTTAATGGAAGGTGGCATCCCTTTTGATGTTAGAATGCCACGCTATAACAAAGAGACTGAGGAAGCTATCCAGGAAGCTAGAGATATAATGTCTGGTAAAGTCTCAGCTAAGTCTTATTCTTCTGCTAAAGAATTATTTGCGGAGCTTGATGAAGAATAATGAAGTATACATTAAAAACCACCACTAAATTCAAGAAAGATTACAAACGATGTAAAAAGCGTGGTTATGATATGGATTTATTATCTGATGTCATTGATACCTTGTTAGACGGTAAAGAATTGGACGATAAATACTACGACCATCCTTTGCATGGAAACTATGAAGGTTTTAATGAATGTCATATATTATCAGACTGGCTTTTGATTTATGCTAAAAATGAAAATGAATTAATTCTTACTGCTTCTAGAACGGGAACTCATAGTGATTTGTTCGATGAATAACCATCTCAATCGAGGTGGTTTTTTTGTCTAAGAGAGATGGCGTGATAAAGAAGCTGAAAAAATATGGAATATGAAATTCTCAACAAAACTACCACATGATATACAAAAGACGGCGAGAAGAAAGCTTGTTATGCTTAATGCAGTTGAAAGTATAAACGA
>JAGBJE010000010.1 GCA_017934625.1 Pseudobutyrivibrio sp.
GCCGTAATCAATCATAACCTTCTTAGGTGTAGCAACCTTATCAACACCAAATCTCTCAGTGTCAGCTGCCATGCCTGAAACAAAACCTGCAATAAACTCATCTGAAAGATTCATATTAATAAATCCTGGAGGACATGCCTCGCATTTAGAAAACATTGCATTTGCTACAAGCTTCTCTACTACTTCATTTGCAATAGCAATAGGCGCCTTTTTATATTCCTTAGCGGCTGCCATAGCACCATTACACTGGAACTGGCACAAGTCAGGTCTGTTTGAGAGTGTAACCATTGCATATTTCTCATCATAACCTGCTTCTGTAAAGCCCTTTACTACTTCTTCTTTAATCTGCTGAAGAATCTCTTTCATCCTGTCCTCCAAATTAATTGTTATTGTTTTCCTCTGTGTTTCTAAATATGAAGAATCTCTGTGGCCAAAGTGCAGCCTTAAGAATCATACCAAGAATACAAACACTGATAACCTCTCCAACACATACAGTAACTACTAAGAACCAATATGCGTCTGGAACACCATAAGCAAATCTAAGCACTAATGGAATTATAACACCATTTGCTATAACTGGTGGTAATGTAAATATAAATTTAGTCTTTCTAAGATAATATGTACCAATAGCACCAAGCAATGTAGCAAGACTACCAAAAACGATATCATAGATAGCACAACCAGTAATAATATTAGAAAGTACACAACCTACGAAAAGCCCTGGTATAGCTGCCGGTGTAAAAATAGGTAAAATGCAAAGTGCCTCAGAAATACGAATCTGAATTGCACCATTAGCAAGACCAAATGCATTGATAAATACTGTCAATACAACATAGACGGCTGCGATCATCGCACCCTGACATAATAATAATACTTTTTTATTCATTTAAAAACATCTCCTAGTTTTGATTTACGTGAGGATGGTTACGAACTCACGAGGTTGAATTATAGCACAAAAATGGCTATTATACAAACCATAGAACACTTGAAAAGGGGATTAAAAATGTTAGAAGTTGGAATGAAGGGCACAGCCCAAACAAAAGTAACAGAAGAAAACACAGCCAAAGCTTTTTGCAGTGGTGCACTTGATGTATTTGCAACACCTGCCATGCTATCTTTAATGGAAGAAACTTGCTGGAAGATGGTTCAGCCAGAGCTTGCTGAAGGTGAAGGAACTGTTGGAACAAAGGTTGATATCAGCCATGACCGCGCATCTGCTATTGGTCACACCATCACATGCGAAGCTGTACTTACCGAAATCGACAGACGCCGTCTTGTTTTTGAAGTTAAGTGCTTTGATGGAGACAATGTGATCGGCAAGGGAACCCACGAGCGTTTCATCATCAACAATGAAAAATTTATGGAAAAAGCAAATAAATAATCCCATAAACGGGAAGACGCACGCATTGTAATTGCCTATGGCAAAAGGGCGTGCGTCGTGGCAAACAATTTGCGAAGTCAAGCTTCGCAAATTATTTACTATTCGTAACGAAGCGCATCTATTGGATTCATATTGGCTGCGTGCTTGGCTGGGGAGTAGCCAAAGAACACGCCAATAGCCATTGAGAATCCTACGGATAAATAGATACTTGCAATTGAAATATGTGGTGTATAGCCCATAAAATGGACTGCCACGTTTCCCAGGATTAGCCCCAGGACAATACCAATGATGCCTCCTATTAGGCAGATGATAATAGCCTCACTGATAAACTGAAGCATAATCATACTATCTGGTGCACCAAGGGCTTTTCTGGTACCAATTTCTCTGGTACGTTCTGTGATGGATACAGTCATAATGTTCATTACTCCTATTCCACCTACGATAAGTGCGATAGCTGCAATCATAGAGATTGCCATAGTCATCTGATTCATAGTCTTTGTATTTTCTTCAATCATAGATTGATTGCTATATGCACCAACCATAAATTTATCACCAAGGTTATTTGCCATGGCTTCTGTAAGATAATCTTTTATTTGCTCGGATAATTCTGCTGCATTTACACCTTCTGCTGCAACCACAGTACACTCAAAAAACTCTTCCATGTGAGTAAAATTCCATGCAGACTTAAGAGGAATATATACATTGGTAGTGATATTTTTGTTACCGCCTCTGACACTACCTTCCTGCTCATAATGATAGATTCCTACAACTGTCACATTTAGATATTGTTCACCTACATTTATTTCAATTTCTTTTCCAAGAAGATTCTCAGGCTTAAATTCCTTGCCATATAACTGTTCTATAAATTTATCCGATATAATAGCAGTATTATTTCCCATAGAATAATCAAATTCATTAAAGCTGTTTCCGTTAATAAGCTTTACTTTGTTGGCTTTATAGTATCCTGCGCTTGTACCAGTCACATTAACGTTTACAGTCTTGCCTTCCTTTACAACGGTACCTGTTTCCATCTGCGACTCTACTGATATTCCACTAATTTTTTTGCCAAATTTTTCAGAAAGCTTATGTAGTACCTCAGGACGTAGTCTCATGTTCTGATAGTCTGCTTCCGTAATATCCGCTTCCCAATCAATTGGATTTACATATACTGTGATGTTCTGCACGCCGTATCCTTCCAACTGCTTTTTAACATCTGCAGTCATGGAATTACCAACAGTCATAATGGCGATAACAGCACATACACCAATGATGATACCAAGCATAGTAAGAAAGGCACGCATCTTGTTAGCTTTAATGCTTATGATTGCAAGCTTACAATTTTCTTTAATCATTATGCTACACCTTCCTTATCATTTATTTTCTCTGAAATGATGTTGCCGTCGCTGATTGTAATTATTCTTGGAGTTTCTGCTGCAAGCTCATTTGAGTGAGTGATAAGCACAATAGTCTTTCCCTGCTTCTCATGAAGCTCATGGAATATATCCATAACAAGACGACCTGTTTTAGAGTCAAGAGCACCTGTCGGTTCATCCGCAAGAATGATATCAGGATTGTTTGCCATGGCACGGGCTATGGCAACACGCTGTTTTTGTCCACCTGATAGTTCATCAGGAGTGTGATGCATTCTCTCACCCATGCCTACCATCTCAAGAAGCTCTATTGCTCTAGCTCTTCTCTTCTTTTCACTTATACCTGCATATAGAAGCGGCATTTCCACATTTGCAATGGCATCTGTTCTTGCTATCAGATTGTAGGTCTGAAATACGAAACCAATATGCTTATTACGTAAAGACGATAATGCTTTGTTAGGCGCCTTTGAAATATCTACTCCATCAAGTATGTATTTTCCTGATGTTTGTCTATCCAGGATGCCTAGAATATTCATAAGTGTACTTTTACCAGAGCCTGACTGACCTACTATAGAGACAAATTCACCACGTCTTATATCAAGGTCAATTCCATGAAGAATCTCCAGTTCATTAGGTGTACCTACATAGTAGCTTTTCTTAATATCTCTGGCCTGCAATAAAATGTCATTACTCAAAATAGATACCTCCATCTGCTCCCATGTCATCAAGCACTGCATCAGCGCTACCATCTAATCCTGCTTCGATAATTACATCACCTTCCTTAAGCTTACTATCCTTAATCTCGGTGTAGAAATCATCAGATATACCAGGTGTTACTGTCACATTTTTTGTAGAGCCATCAGCATTTTGAACTATTACATATCTGTTTCCATCTGCATCTGTCTGTAAATCTGTTGTAGGTACTACTAATGCGTCCTTGGCATTTGCTGTAATGAATGTCATCTTAGCCGTCATGCCAAGTCTTAGGTTCTCATGGGTGTTATCCAATGTTACATCTACTCTATATGTAGCACGGCTTTTTGAAACTGATGCTGTAGAAGATTCTCCTTCAGTTGTCTTGGTACTATTCTTTGTCGCGGTAGGTGATACGAAGGATACTGTTCCCTCTATGATTTCATCTCCTGTTGCATCAGTCTTTATCTGTACCTTTTGTCCTACAGCAATTTGTGGAATCTGAGCCTCATCAATATCTGCTGTAGCCTTAAGGCTTGTTACATTATCTATTACCACGGCATCTGTTCCTGAATAGGTCTGTCCCTTTACGATGTTTACATTGGTAACTGTTCCATCCTGGCTGGCACGTACCACTGCCTTTGAAAGCTCTTCCTTTGATTTTGCTATTTCCTGCTGGCTAGATAATGTGTTAGCCTTTGATGAAAGCTCATTGGATTTTGCTGTCTGATACTGATTGATAATATTGTTATTAGCAGTGTTTTGTGTATTAGCCGCTGATGCTGACGCGGAATCTAAAGAACGTGCTGCTGTTGCTGCGCTATCCTTTGCAGATTGAAGGCTTTGTTCCGCCGACTGTCGACTAGTCACAGCCGCATCATAGGCAGATTTCTTACCATCTCTATCTGTAATAGCACTATTTAATTCAACCTTTGCTGCATCTAAGCTTTTCTTTAGCTCATCTACATTAGTGTTTTCATCTGCTGAATCTATTTGCTTTTGAATATCATCAACCTTACTTTGTATAGAAGATACATTAGAATTAGCATTATCATATGCTCGCTTCGCATCACTTTCTGCATTTCTTGCACTATCAAGCTGTGAATTACTGTTTGATTGCTGTCTATCTGCTGCAGCCTTATCCTGCTTAGCCTGTTCTAAAGCTCTTGTAGCGTCATTTACCTGTACTGCACCACTTTGCTTGGCATCCTCAAGCGCCTTGTCTGCATTTTGCTGAGAGATAGCATTCTGCTGATTTTGCAAATCAAGTGCCTGCTGCTGAAAGCTAAGTGTTTCTTCCATAGTAGACATGTCCAGCTTGTAAAGTGGATCACCAGCCTTTACCACATCTCCAACCTTTACATATACCTCCTCTACAGGATAGCTGCCTGTAACTGTTGCAAACTGTCCACTTTCTTCTGCAGAGATTATAGTGCCTGTTGCAGATAATGTCTTTTGTACATCCTGCTTTACCACTGATACTGTAGCAATGGCATTTTCTTCCTCATTATTTTTTGCCATTACACTTTTTACACCTGTTACTCCTACAATGGCACTTATGATTAAAGCTGCTGCAACCATGGCTGCAATAATCTTTTTATTTAACTTTTTAAAAAATCTCTTATCAGAATCTGATACATCTTCCTCTAAGCTTTCATCTATTTCATCATCTAGATACTCTTCTTCCTTATTCCAAAACTTAATCTTTTCAAGTACGTTTTTTAACTTCATTAATATTTTCCTCCATAGGTTTTGTTTTCAACCACAGTAGAAAGTATGAAGGAAAACTCTTAAGAAATACCTAAAGTAAATCTAAAGAAACCTAAAGATACAGTATTTTCATATTTCTTCACGATTTTTGTGATACTATACAATCAGAACAGTATATTAAACTAATCATTTAAGAGGATTTTATGGGAAATCAAAAGATATTAGTTGTAGATGACAATGAAGAAATCAGAAATATACTTCATATATTATTAGAAAGCGAAGGCTACATTATAATAGAAGCTCCTGATGGAGAGACTGCACTTACACTTGTGGACGACACCATCGATTTAATCATACTTGATATTATGATGCCAGGCATATCTGGTCTTGATGTATGTAAAAAGATTCGAGAAAGTTATCAAATGCCAATCCTGTTTCTTACAGCAAAGGGCACTGATTCAGATAAGTCACTTGGCCTTCTTATTGGTGCTGATGATTATTTATCAAAGCCTTTTTCACACAGCGAGCTTACAGCCAGGGTTAAATCCATGCTTCGTCGCTACTATGTATATAAAGGAAAAGAAGCTACTCCAAACGGCAACTATTTTACCTACGATATATTTAAGGTAGCAAAAGACAGAAACGAAGTATTTATCACATCTTCTACTGGTGAGGAGTCAGAGATAGATTTATCAGAATTAGAATACCAAATATTGCGCCTTCTTATTGAAAGCCCAGGAAGGGTATTTCCTGCACAGCTTATATATGAAAGCATTTGGAACGAGCCTTATTTCTATAGCTCCAATGCAACTATTATGGTTCATATTAGAAATCTACGCACTAAGATTGAGGATGATCCATCCAAGCCTACACATCTGCTTACTGTATGGGGAAAGGGATATAAATTACAATGAAAAAGATAAAGAAGTTTTTTTCGAAGTCACTATACTTGGAGCTTTGGGCAAGTATATTAGCTGCCCTAATAATAGGAATAGTTTCATATACTCTACTTGAAAATTTAAATTATAAAATCACCGATTCCAAATGGGTAAGAACAAATTATGTTCCCGCCAAAACAGAAGAAGCTATTACAGACCTACAGAACTATATTGACGAAAATAATCTTTCATCTGATGATGCTCTAGAAATCTACTATTGGTGTAAAAGACATCCACTATTCTATTTCTACATGCAAAAGGATGGAAAAATCGTATACAACTACTATGCTGATTACACCTCTGATGATGAAACAACTATTGCAGAATATGATAGAGAGCTTCTTGAAAACTCCAACCTGAATTACCTTTACACTTTTAAATACACAATTCATCTTTCTGATGGAGATTGTACATTAAGAGGCTTTGAAGATTTTCAGTTTGCTTTAATGAGCATAATTCAAAATATTAATTTTATCTTATGTGCTTCAATGGTAATCATTATAATCACTATTCTTGTAAGAAAAAAGATTCACTACATCAAAGAGGTTACCTCTGGTATCAACATCTTAGAGGGTGGTGACCTTAACTACAATATCCCTGTTAAGGGCTATGACGAAATTGCCCATGTAGCTGAAAGCCTTAATTCAATGCGTGTAGCGGTTATACATCAAATGGAAAACGAAAAGAAGGCTCTACAGGCCAACAATAGCTTAGTCACTGCCCTATCTCATGACCTACGTACTCCTCTTACTACGCAGATGGGATACTTGGAGATTCTTAAGGAACACCACTATAGTTCACCTGAGGAGATGGACAAATATTTAAGCACTGCCCTTGATACCTGCCATCAGATAAAGGAAATGTCTGATAGATTATTTGAGTACTTCCTTGCATTTGACCCTAATCCTAAGAGAGCTGATGACACATTGGAAGAATTTGACGGAATGGATTTTTTCATGCAGATTATTTCAGAACTTACCCCTCCTCTTATGGAGCAGGGCTTTAGATTTGATGTGAAAGAGCCTAATGAAAACTTTACTATAAAAGTAAATGCAGATGATATCCTTAGAATATTTAATAACGTATTTACGAATATAGATAAATATGCTGATGAGTCCTCTCCAGTTGAAATCAGCTTTGTAAAGGATGAAACAAACGCCATTGTTACTTTTACAAATACCATTAGAAATGAACCTAGAAAAAATGAAAGCGCCAAAATTGGCCTGATTAGTATTTCAAGTCTAATGAAAAGACAAGGAGGCTCTAGCTTTACTAGAACCTCCAATAATAAGTTTACCTTAGAGCTTAAGTTTCCTATACAATCTTAGCTAAAGAGCCCAAAGAACTTCTTTACCTTGATTGATACAGGAGCTGACTCCTCAGAGTATACTCTTGTCTTTCCACTACCCTGGTAAGAAACTACCTTGTAGTAATATGTCTTGTTGTTTGCAACCGCTATATCATAGAAGCTTGTTAAGCCACTAACTGTAGCAATCTTTGAATACTTGCCATCCTTAGATGTGCTTCTATAAACAACATAGCCATCAGCATTCGCATCCTTAGACCACTTTACATATACACCAAGGATTGTCTGGCTAACCCTATTAATCTTTGGTGTGCTAAGTGTTGGTCTACCGACTGATACAACATCTTCCATATCAGTAGTAGCTACTACATCTGTAGCCTCGTTGTTGATACCTAAAATCTTTGTTTTGATTGTAGTATCCTGAGAAGCGAGGCCTGCCTTAACTGTAAACTGAACAGTCATAAGTGTTCCTGCAGCAGTCTTAGGAGCATCATTTACGAATGCATAAGCGATTCCCTTTGCTTCTTCATTAACATAATTCTTATTTACATCAACGTCACTAAACTTAATTCCCTCAGAATCAGATTTAAGAACTAATACATTTGGGTCATACTCAACAGCTACTCTACCATCAGTTAATGTAGCCTTATCTAGTGTAAGCTTGTATGTAATCTTCTGGCTATCTGCCTTGCCAGTAGATTTAACTGTTGTATGTAATGGTGTAACGCTTGCAGCCTTAGCTACATTTGTATAAGGAGTAGATGTAAATAATGTAAGAGCTGTCAATGTAAGAACAGCTGCTCTCTTTATTGATTTATTCATTACTTTCTCCTCCTATAGTTTCTTCTTCAGATACAGTATCATCATTTGAAGATGCATCATCATCTGTTGTTACTTCTTCAGTCTTCTCATCTTCCTTTGTTTCTTCTACTGTTTCCTCAGTCTTTTCTGCATCCTTAGCTTTATCAGACACAGCTTCAGTAGACTCTTCATCTACTTTTTCTTTATCCTTAGATTTTGCATCCTTAGATTCTTCATCTTTAGATTCTTCATCCTTAGATTCATCAACAACCTTTACCTTAACTTCAGCTGTAAGGTGTTTGCCCTTCTTATCAGTTGCAAGTGTTGTTGCCTTTACTACTGTCTCACCTTCTGCAACTGCTGTGATAACACCGCTTGCTGAAACCTTAGCAATGCTTTCATCATCGCTTGACCATTCAACAAGATTGTAGTTTTCTGCAAGCCACTTAGGACCAACTGTTGCCTTAACCTGTGCCTGCTCTCCAACCTTAAGCTCAACATCATCCTTATCAACTGTGATATCTGATACAAACTTTGTATCAGCATGTCCTGTATTGTTGAATCTGTAAACTGTTCCGTTAAGAGCGTAATCATATACCTCTACGTAGAATACATCATCTGGAGCATCGATAAGGATTTCCATATCTTTATCTGCTTCTTCCTGATTTACAGCGTACTTGCCAATTACAGTCTTCTTATCGCTAGCGATTACAAGAACTGATGCTGTGTAGCGGTTATCGTAAGCTGTGATAGAGTACTTACCATCCTCAGTCTTAACAGCGTCTGTTACTACTGGTGCTGTGTTATCAATTGCCATTGGTGTCTTGATAAACATACCAGGAGCATTAAGTGTAGAAACATCTTCTACATCATTGTAGTAGCTTGGAATTGCCTGAAGTGAAATCTCAACCTCTGTACCATCTGCAAGTGGGTTACCATTAGCATCTGTACCAGCCCAGTTAAGATCCTGTGCTGCAATGTTCTCAAGCCATCTTCCCTTGCTTGCGCTATAGAACTCAGCGTACTGGTCTTTTTCGATATGCTCGAAATACTTCTCCCCGGTATTCTTATCAGTAATTGTAAGAATCAATCTACCAGCATTTCGCATTAATGAGTAATACTGTGCACCAAGCTTTGTTCCATTTTCAGAGCTGATTGCATTTCTATCTGCAATATACTTAGCATCATCTGCAAAGTAATTTGGAATGTAATACTTCTCGTTATCTATTCCAAGTGGATAGATTGAAAGGAAGTTTGTCTTTGAAATACCTGAATATGTCATAACATTTGCAGCATAGTCAGCATTGTGTACATACTCCTCAAAATCAAAGTCCTCAAACATTGGAGAATCCATCCAGCTTCCATAGAATGCAAGGAATGGAACTGACATGTCAATGCCACCCTTTACATAGATGAAACCATCTACATACATACCATTTTCGAAGCCTGCAAGATATTCTCTATCACTGTCTGAAAGATTAATTGCTACGTTAATCTTTGTGCTATCCTTTACTTCTACAACTGAAAGGCTAAGATCAGCAACTGCCTCACCACCCTTAAGCTGCTTTGATAAAGCATAAACATCCTTTGTATCTACAAGTCCGTCATTGTTGAAATCATAGTATTCCTGATTCTGTTCAACGATAGCAACGTCACGTGAACCGTTAACAACCTGAAGAAGAATCTTTCTATCCTTGTTGTTTACCTTGCCATCATCGTTAAGATCGTAAACAAGCTTTGTATCATCAGCTGTAAGAGTTACTTCTGGGTTAAGCTTGTGTGAGCTTCCTGAAATGTAAGTTGTACCGTTTCTGTCATAAAGCTCTTCTGTAAGTACTGTTGAATCAAGTACATAATACTGTGCATCCTCGTCCATGTTATAAACATCGAATGAGAATGAGTAGTTACCTGACTTTGTTGGGTCATCACCAAGAACTGCCTTAACCTTACCGTCATTGCCTTCCTTGTCGCCTACTAAGATGTAAGCTGGTGATGAAATAGCGTCCTGAACATTTGCAAGACCAGCACCCTGCGAACGAGGAGAATACTCAAGACCTGTCTTATCGTTATCCTCATAAAGTGGTGTTGCAGTACTCATAATAAGTGACTGTGCAAGTGTTCTAATTGAAATGTCGTTCTTTGCAGCAAGGTCATTTTCCTTGATGTACTGCTGTACAAGAGCACTCTGACCTGCAAGTGATGGAGCTGACATTGATGTACCAGACATCTGTCCGTATGTTCCATTGTCTCTTGTTGAGTAGATGTTTCCACCTGGGCCTGTGATTTCTGGCTTAAGGTCAAGAGAACCTGGAACACCATAAGATGAGAAATCACTCATTGTATATCCGCCAGGAACATCTCTTTCTGTAGCAACTGCTGTGTTAATCTTGATTGTTCCCTCGTAAACACCTTCAGCAACCTTGGTTGCAGTAGCCTTAACTGCGTCACCTTCTGTCTGCTTAATAGAAACTGCTGGAATAACAGCTGTGCTTCCCTGCATTGTCATGCTGATTGTGCCTGGCTGATTGTTTACAATTACAACAGCCTTTGCGCCAGCTGCCTCAGCATTCATCTGCTTCTCACCGAAAGTGATTGCGCCTCTGTATACAAATACAACCTTATCCTTTACATCAACACCTTCGTAATCAGCTGCCTCACCCTTTGCGTCAAGGTAAACAAATGGATATTCTGTTCCACTCTTGTCAGCAGATGTATCAAGTGTTAAGAACTTAGGAGCAAGTGTATCATTTGCATCTGTATAGAAGATGTTCTTGCCATCAGAAAGTGTGAAGTTGTTAGCTGTCATACCGCTATTTACTGCACTAGCTACTGTAAATGCGTTTGTGTATGAACCAGGTGAACCAACTGTATCAAGGTTTACATCCTTTGAAAGGTTTACACCATACATTGAGCTATCTGCCCAGCGTCCTGAGTTACCAGCTGAGATAGACACTACAGTGCTTGTACCCTCAAGCTTCTTGAAGATTTCATTTACATATTCTTCTTCGTCAGATGAATTACCAGCTGCTGATGAACCAAGACTTAAGTTGATTGCATCTGCCTTAAGAAGAAGTGCATCTTCGATAGCTGCCATGTAATCATCTGTGTAAGCACCACCGTTTGTACCGAATACCTTCATTGAGATAAGCTGTGCATCTGGTGCGATACCTACAACACCTGCTGCTTCTCTAGCAAAGCCTGTTTCGGAAGCTGCATTCTTAACATAGTAGTTTGCTGTAGCAATACCAGATACATGTGTACCGTGGTCACCCTCTTCATCATTATCATGAGTGATGTCAAGGTTTTTATCTACATAGTTAAATGCAAATGGAACCTTATCGTTATTGAAAAGCTCCTCTGCTGTAAGACCTTCATGCTTCTTTGTAGCATTTAGGTTTGGAAGTACATTTGCAATCTCTTCTGTATCAAGAAGATCATAATCAGAAACGCTCCTGCTGGCTGCCTCTGCTGTCTCCTCTAAGTGAGCGTCAAATGCATCTGCATCAAATGATGGATGGTCAATATCGATACCTGTATCGATAACTGCGATACGTGTGCCTGCACCTGTATAGCCTGTTGCCCATGTAGTGTAAGAACCAACCATATCACCAGAAGTGATTGTATTTGGCTCAGCCTCTACACATGGCTCGTACTGAGTTGCAACATATACCGCCTCAACTCCATCAACCTTTTCGATGGCTTCGATATCCTTAAATGCAACATCTGCTGAGATGGCATTTGTAAGAATTGAGAAGTTGAAATTTACATCCAAATCCTCTCCATCTAATGCTTCGTTAGAAATCTTTGTGATTTCCTTTTCCTGAGCAGCCTCAATCTTGTCAGCCGCCTTCATTGCAGATTTGTTATCTGCTAAATCTTCAGTGTCATAGCCTTTGTCAAGGACACTGTCTCCTGCAAGCACGATGATTACACGTGTCTGCTCGTTAGGATCCACTTCTTCAACTGGTGCTTCAACCGCATCACCAGCTAAAGCCGCTGTTGGGTCCTCTAACCCTTCCTCCTCAGGGTCAACCTCTTCGAAGACTGGTAAATCTTCTGTAGCTTCTGCTTCTTCTGAATCTGCATTTTCTTCTGATTCATCAGTTGTTTCATCTGATGTCTCTTCTGTAGCTTCTTCAGTTGTTGTTTCATCTACAACTTTTTCATCTACCTGTTCTTCTACTGGACTAGCTACTGCAGTAACTGTTGGTGCCATCGCAAGTGATGCCGCCATAATTACTGACAATACCTTTTTTGGTATCCAGCTTCTTCTCATGACATTACCTCCCTTTAATGTATTTATAAAAACTACCCAGATGAGAAACCAGATAGTTTTTCTCAGAAATTAAAACGGGACTTATCCCCAGAAGTTAGTTAAAGCGCATTTTAATATATTGGTTTAAAGCATTAACGCTTTGCACTGTTAAAGTGCTTTAGTCAAAAAAATGTAAATGCGGCTAACCACATTTACTTTTCTACCGTAAAAAGTATATGTTTAGCCGCATATAAAGTCAAGATATAATTATTATTTATATTGCATTATTAATAATATTTATTGACTTAAATTATTTAACTGAATATAGAATCTCACCGTATGTAGGATATGGCCAGATATCACTAGGTACAACTGTCTCCAATTCATCTACAACCTCTCTAAGCTCATTCATATCTGCAAAAATTACATCATGATGGAACTTAGCAAGCTCATATGTATCTTCTAATTCCTTAGCCTTTTCAATATCTGCCTCCAGCTTCTCTAATCTCTCATCCATTGTAAATGTAAGCTTAGAAGCCTGCTCAAGTCGCTTCTTTTCTACAGATGAATCTACAGCTAAGCCTGTAGCTGCCTTGGCGTTAAGCGTCTTTGCAAGTGAATACTGATAGTCGTTTGCTGCTGCCATAATATTCTTCTTAACCATGGCATCCATTGTAAGAGCCTCAATATCGATTACCTTATAATAGTTTTCCAGCTGGATATCATAACGGCTGTAAAGCTCCTGCTCCGTAAATACGTTATGCTTAGTAAATACATCAATAGCCTTTTTATCAATAAATGCAGGAAGAGCATCTACTGTAGACTTTAGATTCTTAAGTCCTCTTCTTTCAGCCTCCTTAACCCACTCCTTTGCATAGCCATTGCCATTAAATATAATGCGCTTGTGGGCTGTAAGCTCTCTCTTTAACAAAGCATTTAATGCCTTTTCAAAGTCAGCAGCCTTTTCAAGCTCTTCTGAGAACTTATCAAGCTCCTCTGCTACAATTGTGTTTAAGATTACGTTTGGACCAGAGATAGATGCAGATGAACCGAGTGATCTAAACTCAAACTTGTTACCAGTAAATGCAAATGGTGATGTTCTGTTTCTATCTGTTGTATCCTGTGAGATGCTTGGAATTACAGTAGCACCTACTGACATCTTTTTCTTTTTGATGTCCTCGTAATCTGTACCATCAATAATAGATTCTACAATTGCTTCTAGCTCATCTCCAAGGAACATAGAGATGATTGCTGGTGGTGCTTCGTTAGCGCCAAGTCTATGATCATTTCCTGCAGAAGCAACCGATACTCGGAGTAACTCCTGGTATTCGTCAACTGCCTTAATAACAGCTGTAAGGAATAGTAAGAACTGTGCATTATGGGAAGGAGTAGCACCTGGCTCTAACAGGTTCACTCCGGTATCAGTCGAAATAGACCAGTTGTTGTGCTTACCTGAACCATTAACACCGGCAAATGGCTTTTCATGAAGAAGGCATGTCATACCATGGCGCTTTGCAACTACCTTCATCATCTCCATTGTAAGCTGGTTGTGATCTGTAGCGATATTTGTTGTTGAGTACACTGGAGCAAGCTCATGCTGAGCAGGTGCCACCTCGTTGTGCTTGGTCTTTGCAAGTACGCCAAGCTTCCAAAGCTCCTCATCAAGCTCCTTCATAAAGGCAGAAACTCGTGGCTTGATAGTTCCGAAATA
>JAGBJE010000120.1 GCA_017934625.1 Pseudobutyrivibrio sp.
AATGTAAACCAGATAATAGATTTGAAAGTAGTTCCTGCAATTACTAGATTTGAAAAAACAAATGCTACAGGAATGACAAGCACAAACTGTCTTAAGACTGAAATAACAAGTGACTGTGGTCCTGCATTAAGTGCCTGGTATATTCCCTGGAAGGAAATATTAAATCCTGCGAATAAGAAGCTTATAGAAACTATTCTCATGGCCGCAATACAAATATCTTCCGTCTCTCCTGCAAGTCCAAACATATTTGCAAATGGACTTGCAAAAATTTCTAGAAGCACAGTTCCAAGCAGCATGATTGCTGATGTATAAAGAATTCCCCATTTCATACCATCTTTGATTCGCTTTTCATCCTTCATTCCATGGGCAAAGGATATGATTGGCGTAATTGTATCCCTCATGCCAAATGCAGCGAATAAAATGAACTGCTGAATTTTGTAGTAGAGACCATATGCAGTTACCACATTTTCTCCAATGCGAACAAATATAATATTCAATAGATATGTCATTATAGACATCAAAGCCTGAGCAATAATAGCAGGGAAACCTATTGAATAGATTTCTTTAACCATAACACCATTCAGTTTTAAATACTTTCTATCATTTGAAACTTCGTTATCGTATTTACGATGGAAATACCAACCAAGCCCCATTGATACAAACTGGCCTATTACTGTGGCAAGTGCTGCACCTACTACCTCCATCCTAGGAAGACCAAGTAATCCATATATTAAAATTGGATCTAGAATAATATTTGTTAGTGCTCCTGCTATCTGAGCAATTGTAGAGTACTTTGACCTTCCATGTGCCTGAAGAAGCTTCTCGTAAACTGTAAAATATACATTTCCAAGTGATAGCATGCAGCAAATCCTTAGATATACCACAGCCATATCTGAAATTGTTGCGTTTGTTGTTTGAGTTCCTATATAGAGCTTTACACCAAAAGCTCCAAATAAAAAGAATGCCGCAAAAATAATAAATGCCAGCACTTTTGTAGTACCTGCTGCACGTGATGCCTTCTCATAATCCTGTTGGCCCAGGCTTCTTGCAACCACTACATTCATACCTACACCTGTACCAATTCCAAGTGCTATTAGAAGTACCTGCACGGGAAAAGCCAGCGTCAGCGCATTAAGGGCCATCTCTCCATTTGCTCCCATGTTAGATACAAATGCAGAATCCACTATGTTATATAGTGCCTGCATCATCATTGATAAAATAATTGGTGTTCCCATTTTTAGCATCAGCTTATTTACTGGTGCTTCCTTCATTGGATTGTTCATTAATACCTCCATACAAAAAGCGTGTGCAACGAGCCGCCATACATACGCTGGACTTACGCTTTCGCTACACACGCTACTTATTTCTAACTATGAAATTTATCAGAAAGTCCCTAGATTGTCCAAGGACATTTTGCACAAAACTTAATCAAAGCTAATAACGGTCTCAAGCATCTGTACAAATTTCTCAAGCCCTATCTTATCATCCTCTGAGAATCTATCAAGCTTTGGACTATCAATATCAAGTACACCTACTACTTTGCCATCTTTGTGAATTGGCACTACTATCTCAGAATTAGATGCCGAGTCACATGCAATGTGTCCTGGAAAATCATGTACATTTGGAACCACAAGAGTCTCATCATTTCCTGCTGCAGTTCCACATACTCCCTTGCCAAGTGCAATCCTAATACAAGCTACCTTACCCTGAAATGGGCCAAGAAGTAATGAACCCTTATTCATCAAATAAAAGCCTGCCCAGTTTAAATCCTCCATGGCATCATAAATAATCGCTGATGCATTTGAAAGAACTGGAATGTAGTTTGGCTCATCCTCAGCTAGTGCCTTAATCTGTTCTGCTAGTAAATTGTAATCTGTCATAATTCTTCTCCATTATTTGTTTAATATTGTTCTAAAAGATTCTGTTATTCTTTGATGATGTATTTTTGCAGCATCAAAATGAACTGTATTAAATGCCAATTGCATTATGGGTCCAGTACAAAAAGCACATATCAATGTACCAATACCAACAGGGCCTCCTAACAACCATCCTACAAATGTAGCTACACTTAATAGTACAATGCTAACTACACCAAGAGGTACCTTCTTAAGCCTTTTAACCAAGCCAACTAATAATGTGTCTCTTGGGCCACACCCAAGTGCTGCTGCCATATATGTGTATTGAGTATAAGCCATTATCACAAGCCCTAATATCATTACAGGAATACCTGTTTTGACAGAACTACATGGCTTTACAAAATCCATATAATTAAAAAAATCAACAGACTTTCCAACCACAAATGCATCTATAAACATTGCTATACCTATAGGCTCCTTCATAAGGATATCAATCCCTAAAATACTATATGAAACAATTATTGATGCAGTTCCATAAAGAATCCCACAGCTATTTGATATTCCAAGATTTAACACATCCCAAGGCCCAGCACCTATATTGGCCTGAATGGTAAGATATACGCCAAAACCGTTTATAAATAAACTCACTGCTGCAAGCATTGCATTTGAAAAAATAGTTCTTCTATCCCTATTGCTTCTGTTCTCTTCTCGTAAAAATCTATACACCTAAATATTCCTCAATAATTCCGGGTTTGGTTTTGCCCAATTTTCCTGCGCACAATTATACATCATAAACAAAAAAAGAGCCAGAAGTTTTACCTTCTGACTCCAATTATTCATCATTACATTACACAGCTTCTGCCATCTCTACCTTCCATGTTATCATCCTTAACATATCTGGCATTGAACTCCATGTTAATCTCACGAAGCTCCTTCTTGCCTTCAATATAATCATCATACATCTCAGCAAGACCAGCCATGCAGCCATCACAATTTGCCTCAATATTACCAAGAGATTCCTTTACAATCTGCTCTCTCTCTTCTTTTGTTGTGTCTTTGATTAAATATGACATAATATATCTCCATTGAATAAATCTATATTTTGTCCAATTATACATCATTTACAAAAAAAGAGCCAGAGCATAGCATCTCTGGCTCATATACGCTAAAGGTATTTAACAGCAGTTCCGTATGCCATAACCTCTGCTGCACCTTGCATTACAGATGATGATGCATATCTTATTCCTACAATAGCATCAGCTCCTAGCTGCTCGGCTTCATCCACCATTCTTTTAGTAGCAATCTGTCTTGCCTCCACCAGCATATCTGTGTAGCCTTTTATTTCTCCACCAACTAGTGTCTTCATACCAGCCATAAAATCCTTACCAAAATTCTTTGACTGTACGATTGTTCCTGTCACTACTCCAATAACCTCAAAATTCTGTCCTGGAATTGTTTCAATACTTACGAGCTTCATAAATTTCTCCTCCTTCTATTTCCTTTAATCTTTGTTTAAGTGCAATAACTGTTCCAACAATCTCAAGGTTTTTCATCTCCTCAAGATAAGATACAGCCTGTAGCACATTTTTCCCTCTCAAATAGTAGCTTCTCCTAAAAACTCAGTGATTAACCTGTTAATTTCCTCTGGCCTGTCCGTGTTTGCATTGTGACCAGCACCTTCAATCCAGTAAAGTGGTAATCCTGTCCTGGCATGCCATGCTCTATTGTATCTTTTAGTTGAGCCTGCCATATCCTTGGTGCCGCATATAAGCATTGCAGGACATGTAATCTCATAAGGTAGCTCTGCTTCAACAGCCTCTACCAAAATCCTGTAGCCACCGCCTGCAAGACTTGAATATCTTTCCTGGTCTCCATCATAAGTCATCATGAACTCTTTCATTAAGGCACGTCCGTATTCAGTGGTTGCCACCCCATTTGTACCCTGTCTCAATAGTGTCTTCCACGGATAATAGCGATACACAGGAGTCATTCTATGAAGTAACCAAAGTTCAATTCCTGTATAATACTGCTTTTGCAATGGAGCCGAATCAATGGATACAAACCCAACAGCCTTATTAGGAAAAAGCTGCATAAACATCTGGCCCAAATATCCACCCATGGACTGTCCAATAATTACAGGCTTGTCAAAACCATTCTCCAAAAGAATTTCATTTAGCCATGTAGCTTTGTCTGCCAGTGAAAAATCCATATCAAAAGGATAAGAAAGAGCATGTGCAGGCGCATCCCACACAAATACTGGATACTTACCTTCAAAATACTCAATCTGCTTATCAAATAATCTATGATCTGCAGTTAGACCAGGTAAAAACACCAGCTGCTTGTCCTGAGTCGTTCCATCAGGATTAATCCAATAATGAATCTGCCCGCACCTTGTGCTATAGATTTTCTCCAACATAGTATTCCATCT
>JAGBJE010000121.1 GCA_017934625.1 Pseudobutyrivibrio sp.
AAGTCACGTTATCGAACATAAAAAAATAACTATTCCTACCGAGATTGAGCAAAAATATATTTCGCAATTTTTAACATTTATTGATGATAAAATTACAGTTTTAGAGTCGAAAATACTAACCCTTAAAAAGTATAAAAAAGGTCTTGCTAAGGAAGCTATAAAAGACACTATTAATTATTGGAAAAATGGTGTTGGAAATGCTATAGACTTATCAAATTATTTAATTGAAGTAAACGAATTATCAAAAAATAATGGAACTTATCCTCATGTAACTTTATCAACTGAAGGTATATCTGATAAATCTGATAGATATGACAGAGATTTTTTAGTAAAAGATGATAATAAAAAATATAAAGTTACACATTATAATCAATTATGTTACAACCCAGCTAATCTAAAATTTGGAGTCATTTGCATTAATAGATATGGCGATGGAATTTTTTCTCCAATCTACGTGACATTTGCTGTGAAAAATATCGAATTAGAATACCTTGAATTGATTATAACTTCCGAGGATTTTAATAGATATTCTATGAAATATCAGCAAGGAACAGTATATGAAAGAATGTCTGTATCACCAGAAGATCTAAGCAGAATAAAACTGGTAGTTAATGAAAAACATAAACAAAAAGGTATTGCTTCTTCAGCAAGTGCATTAAATAAAAAAATAAGCAAATTAGAGTGTGAGTTAGATAATTTGAAACTCATCAAAGCCTATTTGCTAAATAATATGTTTATATAAACATTGAATTTAATAATTGTTTTTTTATTAATTGTAGAGCTTTAAGCGAATTTCCCTGAAGCTCTATTTTTTTGTCAATCATGTTAATGACTTTTTCAATGTTTTTTTCTTCTAATTCAGAGATTAATGGAATTAAAATCTTGTTAAACGTTGTTAGTTTAATGTACGGCATTGCTCCTTTATTTGTTTCTTTTCTAATAACAGTAGAAATTTGATTATCAATACACATTTTAATAAATTGTGCATTTCTTTTGAAGTCATATAATACGTACGTTCTTTGATAAGCATTAAATTTACCTTTAAAGTATTTGGTTAATCCAACCTCTCCATTACCAGAAATTAATAAAGCTTCACAATCGAAGGCGTAGTTATCAATTGAGTATTCTTCACGAGAACAAGTAAAAAATTTATATTTTCCATTTAGTGTCATTGCATTTGCATCAAGTTTGCCAGTAGTGATGCAACATAGTTTAGATAGAGGCGTTACTTCAGAGAAATTAATTTTTTTTAACAGCCTGTTGGATATTCCTTTTTTATACTTTTTAAGGGCTTCTAACTTTGCTTTACTGCTATCAATTTTCTCTTGTAGTAATTCGATGAATTTTGCTATCTTTAATTGTTCTATTTTATTTGTTGGAACATATAGTTTAATATTAAAGAAGTCTGATGGTGAAAGATTGAGTAGGCCATGATTTCTTGCACCTTCACCAGATATTAATTTAACTTCATAATTCCACTTATTAGATTCAAAATATTTGCACATGAAATTAGAATCAATATTTTTCAATTCGAAACAAATATAAAGTGATGATAAGGCACCTTCATCATATCGTTCTAATCGCTTGATTGCTCCATATGGATATCCTTTAGAATAGCTTTTGTTGTAAGCAAATTGACCTCTTTTCAATACATAATATGTTGATAAATTGATGCTTGCTATTTGTTTATCAAAATAGTCATATTGGCTTATTAACCCTTCTTGTGCAGATATAGTTAATGGGATTAAGGGCCTATTTTCTTTGTTCTTATATGTTATTCTTGATGATATATCATTCAATTTGCACTCATGCCATAAAGAAGAATCAAACTCTTTAAATCTTAATTTTGGTACCTTATTGTTTTTATATAAGGTGTACTATATAAACAATGAATTAAGTAGATGTTTCTTTAGATTATTTAATTGAGTTAACTGTTCTTCAAGTGCATATTCCTTTTCCTCAATATTGACTATTATTTTAGATATTTTTTCTTTATTGGATAGAGATTTCAATGGAATAGATGCATTAGAATAATCGCTATAATATAGATTAGGAGTAGTACCTATTTCGGTGTATTTCTTTACGATTTTTCTAAACATTCTAGAAAGTGTGAATGCATATATAAAAGGCACGTCATCGTTATTTAATGGGATTAAATCAGTCATTGTTCCAAGAATTGAGTGATATCCTCTCGAAACGAATGTTCTACCACAGCCAGAGCCATATTTAATAATTGAAACGCTATCCTGAACTTGTTGATAAAAGTTGACGTTTTTAAAGACTTTCCCTGTGGCATCATAAACTGGATAAGGTCCAACATTTTTATCAATATCTTTTGTTAGCAATTGAGAAGGATTATTTTCAACTAAATCATATAAATGAATATCACTATTTTTGGCGTCTTCAAACATAAAATTGCACAATCCTTTTTTATACTTTTTAAGG
>JAGBJE010000122.1 GCA_017934625.1 Pseudobutyrivibrio sp.
TCTTTGACAAATCACTAATCTTCTTTCATCCAGACTATACTGTCGGCTTCGGAATCACACCGAATCATGCCTTGCGGCTCGTGGGCTATACCACCGGTAGGGAATTGCACCCTGCCCTGAAGATACTATTTAATTGGTTTAGATTCTACGACACCAGCTATATAGTGTCAAGTATTTATTTTGATATTTTTCTAATTGAGAATTTTTCTCTTTCACTTATAATATCCTTAAAAGGAGGATTTCAAATGAAGGAAATCATTTTAGGAAGTACTGGCATAAAAGTACCACAGAACGGATTCGGTGCTCTTCCAATACAGCGTGTTTCTGTAGAAGAGGCCGTTAAAATTCTTAGAAAAGCATACGACGGTGGTATGCGATTCTTCGACACTGCAAGAGCTTATTCTGACAGCGAAATAAAGCTTGGAGAAGCTTTTGGCACTGGCTATGTTAAACGTGAAGATATCATTATCGCAACAAAGACTGCTGCAAAAACTCCAGAGGATTTCTGGAAGGATCTTGATACTTCTCTTACCAATCTAAAGACTGATTACATTGACATCTACCAGTTTCACATGATGCCTGAATGTTTCAAACCTGGGGATGGCACTGGCCTCTATGAATGTATGTTAGAAGCCAAAGCTCAAGGCAAAATTCGCCACATCGCCGGCACCGCTCACAAACTGGGAGTTGCCAGAGAGATTATTGAATCAGGCCTATACGAAACATTACAATATCCTATGAGCTACCTTGCCACCGACAAAGAAGTAGAGCTTATTAAGCTTTGTAATAAGCACAATATGGGATTTATCGGTATGAAGGGCTTAGCCGGAGGACTTATTACCAACTCTAAGGCTGCTATGGCATTCATTTCACAATATGATGGAACGGTTCCTATCTGGGGAATCCAGCGAGAATCTGAACTAGATGAATGGCTTGACATGATGGATGAAACTCCTAAGATGGATGAGGAAATCAAAGCGTTTATCGATAAGGAACGTACAGAGCTTATGGGAGATTTCTGCCGTGGCTGCGGCTACTGCATGCCTTGTACCGTTGGCATCCAAATCAACCAATGCAACCGTATGTCCCTAATGCTCCGCCGTGCTCCAAGCGAAAGCTGGCTTAGCGACTACTGGCAGGCCGAAATGGAAAAAATCAACAACTGCGTGGACTGTGGCAAATGCATGACCCACTGTCCATACGAACTTCAAATCCCTGCCCTTCTTAGAAAGAACCTTGAGGATTACCATGAAGTACTTGCAGGAAACAGGACTGTATAATAGTAATCGGGTGGCAGCTGCCACCCGATTTATTATGCCTAATCTAGGTATTATTAATTGCTATTCTTCCTATACTCGCTAGGCAATATTCCATACTTATCCCTGAAGGCATTTGAAAAGGCCTTGGAATTAGGGAAGCCGTTGCCAAGAGCTATGTCTACTATCTGGCCATTGGTTTCCTCCAATTCACGGACTGCGTGCTCTAAGCGAATGCCAAGCAAATAATCCTTAAAATTAATTCCTGCGTGTTTCTGGAACATTCTAGATAGATATGATGGTGAATAGTTAAACTGCTCCGCCATAGATTCAAGTGTAAGGCTTTCTGCATAATGGTCCTTCATATATCTAGTGATATTTGAAAGCTTTTTAAGCTGCTTACTGTTCTTTAGAATATCCTCGTTTACATTAAACTTTCGATACTTAGTAACTAAGATATATAAAAGCTCATAGTAAAGGCTGAGCACCTGCAGTTTATTTGCCTCTTCCCCATTGGTGTAGATAAGATACATCTCCTGCAAAAGGGTAAACACTCTGTGGTCAGTTTCTCTGTCACCATGTGAAAACCAGATAAACTGGTCATCAGTAAAATAATCTGCAAAAGTCTCCTGTGGTATCTGAAGCACCACAGTTCTATTTGGCTCAGGTGCAACAATGCTGTGAACCTCGTTACTATTAACGATAACGAACTCACCATTAGTAAGAGGAAATTTCTTTTCGTGCAGGGTAAAATCCAGCTTACCTTCCCACACCGCAAAAATCTCTATAGAACGATGCCAATGCTTGTCTCTAATATAGCCGCCATCCTGCCCTTCAAAAGCAAAAAGCTTAAATGGCAGTCCCTCATCAGTCACAACTACTTCATGCTGATAATCTTTTAAATCCATTTCCTAAATCTCCCTAAAAAACCTTAAGTCTCCATCCGCTTCATGTCCTACCTGAGAAAATCCAAGCTTTAAAAGCAAGCCTATGCTAGCTATGTTCTTAGAATCGCATCTTGCAATCAGACTGCTTAAGCCGTATTCTTCCTTTGCAAGCTCTATTATCTTAGAACATACCTCAAATGCCAGCCCTTGATGCCATCTGCTGGAGCTGATTGCAAAGCCAAGCTCCGCTTGATTTTCCTTATCGCAGGTCTCACGGACTTCAATGCCTGCTCTACCTATTAATTTACCTGTGAATCTGTCGAAAATCAACCACATTCCGAAACCATATAGCTTATAAATGTATTCTATATAATTTCTTTCATACTGTTTTTCCTCTTCGTACTCAAACAGGGGCTCCATATAATCTGTCATGTGAGGTTCTTTATATAGATTAAACAACTCATCTAAATCATCCTCGCAATATTCTCTTATGAAGCATCGATTCGTATATGCAATATCCCATGGAATGCCTGCACTTCTTCGATATATTCGTTCTAAATCATCGTCCTCAAGCTCGTCTACATCAATAATGATTTGCTGACAGTTTAAGTTTTCACCACCTGTAGTTTCAATTCCTGCCACTGGAATCCGTCTAAAAACGCACTCATCAACAACAGCCTGACTTTCCGTCAGCACAAGTGTGCCATCGTCATAGTCAGGCTGTAAATCCTTTACATTATTTATTATTAATTTGTTACGTAGAAATTTAACTGTTGTCACTGTTACTCCTAGGTCACATCAATTCTGCAAGACATGGTGTACACTTTGCCATTAGATTTTTTCATTCTAACTGTCAATGTAGCTGTCCCTACACCCACTGCAGTAATCTCTCCATTAGAATCTACTGTAAAGATATTTGCATCAGAGGACTTGTAGGTAACATTGTACTGTTTGTCTGTGCTATTAAGATACTCCATATCCAGTGCAACCTGCGCTGTTCCTCCAGCTTTCAATGAATAGGAAGAATCACTTGGCAATGTTATATTTCCTATATTTGTACCATTGTTTGCATAGCTTTTGGTTGTAGTCTTCTTCGTGGTGGCTGCAGTTGTTTTTGCTGTGCTAGTTGTGCTTGCTGTTTTTGATGTTGTTGTAGTATTTGTTTTTGACTCCGTAGTGGTCGATGCTGTCGTTGTTTTATTTTCTGTTTTGCTATCAGTAGTTTTAGAAGAATCTGTTGATGTGCTACTATCTTCTGTTGTCTCACCTAGCTTAACATACATTGCTGGCCTAATGGAATCACCACTATAATAATATTTTCTTTCTATCAACTTAGTAGTATCGTTGACAAACAATCCCTGATTAGGATCATCATAAGCATTTGTTCTTAAAGGCCATATAGCTTTTTCAAACTTCATAGACTCTTTGTATGTAGTAAACTCATCCGTTGATAAAAAGAATATATAATCTACACTTTCAGTTTGAGACTCATAAATATCCATATACAAAGAATTCTTGCTCTTATTTTCAACGTAAAAAGCATCTAGAGTTGTATCATGATAAAAATTCATCAAACTATTCTTTGCTGCTTCTGCTGTCAATGTAGTCTTCTGTATCTTAGCTCTCTCCGCATCAGTAAAACTATTTTGGTAGAATACCTGATTCAACCATCCTCGCCAATAGTTTTCAGACCATCTAACATATCCAGCGTTTTTACCAGCTAGTCTATATGAATTCTCGATAGCTTTTCTATACGCTGTGATAGATGCTGTGTTAATACCTTTTCTGGCAACAACAAAAGCTGTTTTCGTTGCTTCATCATATGATAGAATCGTCCAACTTAAAACTATTCCATCCAATCGTCCAAAGGCAATATCATCTCCTGCTGCATAAGTACCATTAGATGATTTTTTCTTGGCGGCGTCAACATTTAAAGCTGGTACTGCAGTAGCTGCAACTGTAATTATCACTAATCCAAATGCTAAAAGCTTCTTTAACCCATAGAATGTTTTTCTCATAGCTCACTCCTGTTCCCTTAGTGTCACACTCCCCCTTATATTTTTATACTAATATTCGGCCATTTCAAAGTCAAACTTATAGGAAAAATTTAACAAAATTATCACCATTAATTGTAAAACTCAAATTCAGTTGATATACTATTTTCTTGGAAAGTTTTTAAGTTTTAAGGAGACACAATGACTAAGCAACAAATGTTCAAAATGTTACATGATGAGGAACCTGTGCTTAGAGCAGAAATCACTGCACTCTACTCCGTTCTTGACCACAAGCTTGGGTTGCACGGTGCTGAGGTTCCTATTACCTTTGGAATGGATGAAAAGGCTTTAGGCTCTTATCTTCCTCCATCTTATGATGATGAAGAACAGTTTCAGTTCTCATTATTCTTCATTGGCTTTTGCTTAAATGAGCAGCTATCAAAGACAGATCGAATCAATCTCTACAAGCATGAATATGCACACTATATGACACGCCACATTAGCATTCCTAATGAGTATACTTGGCAGCCTGGTGTTCACGGCAGCGCATGGAAATATTGCTGTAGCTTAATCGGCGCCATTCCAGCTGATTACTACGTAGAAGGCCAGAGCCTTAAAAAGGTAGATTATGATTCCGTATTAAAGCGCCCTAGCGTTGACCATGCTCAGGTACAGATGCTTGATACTTATCGCACACAGCGCGCATATAAGAACCTGGAAAATTCTAAGATTAAATATGAAATTGGTGATACAGTCTCTCACCCAAAGTTCGGTGAAGGCACTGTTAAAGATATCGAAAAACAGCCATCTTCTGTAAGACTTCACATTGCATTTGGAGATGAAATAAAAATCATCGATCAAAAATGGCTAATAAAAACCGGATACCAAAAGGTATCTGAAAGATAAAAAGAGCATGTTACGTTCTCAAGCCTATGATATTACAGCTTTCGGCAGTACGCCTGAAGTTGCAACACATAGAGCTTGATAACTACATGCTCTTTATAATTGCTTTAATACTTCTGCTAATGTTTCCTCTAACCCAAGTCCACCTTCATCTACAACCACATCTGCATAGAGCTCATAAAGAGGGATTCTTTCATTATATAAGTCCTTAAGAGTCTGACCATCCTTAAGAACTACTCCACGGCCTTTAAGGTTGCCAAGTCGGCTATCAAGAGTATCATAATCAAGCTTTAGATATACAACCGTTCCTATTTCCTTAAGATGCTCCATTGCTTCCTTGCCATAAATAACACTCCCCCCTGTTGCAATAACAGTCTTATCAGCGCTAATTGAGGCATTTACGTCATTTTCTATCTTAAGGAAGCCGTCTACTCCATCCTCAGCAATAATCTCCTTTAACAGGCGATTTTCACGCTCCTGGATAAGCAAATCCGCATCTACGAATTGATATCCTAATTCCTTCGCAAGTACAACTCCAAGTGTGCTTTTTCCAACTCCTGGCATACCAATTAAAACAATATTGTTCATTCTTCACCTCACTATTTCCCTATGCCTATTAACAACCCTTTTTTCCAGCTTTATGATCATCTATAGAACAAGATGATGTACCATCATACTCCACAAGACCTGCATCAGCCGGGTCAAGACTTATCCTACCATCTTCAAACACAAAACAAGGTATTCCTATATCACCTATTTCCTTTGAATGGTCGAACTCTGGCCTGTTATCCCTCATATCCATAAACTCATGCATATTCTGCACATGTTTACCTATATCAATATACTGATACTGGTCTTCCTTCCCGTCAATCTGTGGTTGAAGGAAATCACAATAAGGGCATGTATGCATTCCGTATATCTTAATCATTATTGGCCTCCTTTAGTTTTGTGAACAAGTTATGAAATATAGTAACCGATATGAAGTGGAATTGAAAGAGAAAAATTATCAGATGCTTGTTTTTCTGAAAGAAAATATTGCTTGGCGAAGCCAAGTTCGAATAGTCTCTACTTAATAATTTCATTGAGTTAGTCAGCTATATTTTCACCTGTTATAAATTCACCTAAAAATATAAGTGTTATTTATTCTCTTATAAAAACCACTTATCACTCTTGAAAAAAAGTTAAGTGGAAATAGGCTTTTAGCCTAGAAAGCTTACTATTTTGAGATGTAATTAAGTGGTATATGCGGCTTCTCCGATTACACTTACAAAATATATAAGTGTTTTTGTATAGCCATTGAAAACCACTTAAATCGCCCCTGAAAAAGTGCGTTTATTTCAGGTTTTCTCCAAAAACACTTAACTTTTTAAAATTTGTAGTAAGTGTTTTCTTTTATAATCATATTCCACTTAACAATTCCGGTGAAAATTAAGTGTTTTATCGATTCTTGGAATATCGCTTACATTAGCTAAACTAAAAACATTATTTCTACAGAAATGCATGACTTCTTGCTGACCAAACAAGGAAATTGTCAGCAAGAATCCTGCTTGGCAGGACATCAAAATAGATAAATGTTTCACTTAAAAGTCAGAAATGCTGTTAAGTGAATTTTATTTTTCTACGTATCAACACATATGCTTTCGGATTATTCTCAATCATCATTTTCATCAATCTCAGAAACAGCCTCTATCAACTGTGTCACCGCCTCATTCAATTGAATTGCATTCTGGCTTGTTATGATTGATTTACCTGTTTCTTGTTCTATCTCACGTCTGGCGTTTCCTGCTACATTTCCTCCTTTTTTAGCAATCCTTTGATTTTCTTCTAATCCCTGTGGATTATGTACCTTAGTAAGCTCAGTTGTAGTAGCCTCAGCTAGCATATTAAGAGCTAATTCAAGGGTGGACATATTATCTCTTAGATTTTCTTTCTTTAGGCCTTTAAGATTCTTATACTGCCTAGTACTCATTCCAGACCAAGCTCTGGTAACTTCATCTGTCAAAATAGCAAATTCTCTGCCCTGTTCCACACCATGGGCTTTCCACTGATCTGTTAGTTCTTTTCGTGCTCTAATTGTCTGTAACCTTTGATTAATCCAATCAGCATCATAGCCCAGTTTAGAATATGTTTCTAAGGCTCTATCAATCGTAAGCTCTGGGTCAATGGTCTCCTCTATTCTCTCTCTACCAACTTGAGCTAACCACATTTTAAATGGCTCTGCTTTCTTTGATGGAATAGATTGAATAATACGAAGTAACTGTTCAGTATTTGCCACGTCAGTTAATCGTTTTTTCCCATCCTGTGCTGTCATTTTCAACTGGTGACAATTTGTCACCAGTTGACTTCCTTCGTCCTTAAGCCGCTGTTTAAGCTTATTCCAATATTTCCTACCATCAGCACTTTCTGTTAAAACTTGGCATACATCTACAATCGAAAAATACCATTCTTCCTCTTCTTCAACCCATGCGGTTCGAATTGGTTGATTTTCAAATAATTCTAGCTTATCATCTGCCATATTAAATACTCTCTTTCCCTTTCTCTATTTTTTTCAATTGTAACTCAGATATATGTCCATATATAATCCCACACATGGTCCCACACATAATTTTTTGCAACTTTTATATCATCTTACTATAGATTCATATAAGAAAAAAGCCTTCAGACGAATCTGAAGGCTTCATTTGCTGAGGCTGAGGAGGCTCGAACTCCCGACAACCTGATTAAAAGTCAGGTGCTCTACCAGCTGAGCTACAACCCCATGTTAAATTGTTACTGAGCTTGCCATAATAAAAAGGCATAGACTCGAAACTGGGCTAGCTGGATTCGAACCAGCGAATGCCAGAATCAAAATCTGGTGCCTTACCGCTTGGCGATAGCCCAACAAAGGACTTCAATTGCCCTTATTCATAATGTTGCTACCGCAACAGGGTGGGTAGAGGGGTTCGAACCCTCGACCTTCGGAACCACAATCCGACGCGCTAACCAGCTGTGCCACACCCACCATATAAATACATGTGCCAGAAGGGATTCGAACCCCCGACCCACGGCTTAGAAGGCCGTTGCTCTATCCAGCTGAGCTACTGACACATATTCAACTACTTAGAAAATAAAAAGCGGGTGATGGGAATCGAACCCACGTATTCAGCTTGGAAGGCTGATGTTCTACCATTGAACCACACCCGCGTGTTTAATATTAATTTCTAAGTCGGGGTGACAGGATTCGAACCTGCGACCCCCTGGTCCCAAACCAGGTGCTCTAGCCAAACTGAGCCACACCCCGTTAAGAATCGTTCTGCGTTTCGTTTCTGTCCCGCGAACAAAAAGAAGTATATATTAGAACCGGCCTAATGTCAACATTTTTTTTGAAATTTAATTGTTAGAATTTAGTATAAAGTTTCTGATATTCTGACAAATCTCAATATACCTAAATTATTAGGTTTGCAAGTTTTTAATACACATATTTTGAACATGCAATATTAAAAATTCCTCCAGGCACTGGCATACCTGGAGGCTGTAAAAGGAGTCTAATAACTTCCCCAAGAAACCCGGTTAGAAACTCAGGGAAAGGAAATAAGCAAATTTAAAAATGACAATTAAATTGCAGCGAGAGCCTTACCTAATTCTTTGCACTCTGCCTCTGCTGCTCCATCTGGAGCATCCTGGCAAATAACGCCCTCACCATTAACTACTGTTGCGCCTGCAGCTGTCATACGATCAACCCAATCGCGCATCCACTGTCCATCTCCCCAGCCATAAGAGCCGAAAAGACCGATAGTCTTACCTGAAACAAAGCCCTCTAAATCTGTAACGAATGGCTCCATCTCACCTTCCTCGAGCACCTCTGCACCCATTGCTGGGCATCCTAAAGCGAAAGCTTTAGCAGATTTAAGCTCATCTATAGAAGCATCACCAACGTATACTACGTTAGCCTCGCCGCCAGCCTCTGTTACACCAGCGCCAACTGCATTTGCCATACTTTCTGTGTTTCCTGACTGTGACCAAAATACAATATTCACTTTACTCATGATTTTACTCTCCTTAAATAAAAGTTAAAAAATCAAACCGCTTTTTCAATAGCATCGGTAGCATAATATGAAACAATACTTTTTATTGAGCACCCTTTCGATACCATGCGAACCATATCATCTTTTACGATATCAAACTTTTCAAATAACCTCTGTGCCTTAGCCTCATCAGAATATACCTTCCAATAGCCAGACAACAAAAAATTATCTCCCCCACTTTCGATAAAGCCTTCCACATCTTGAAGTGGATATCCTAGAAAAATTCCCATTTCATGTGGAAAATCTTTTCTACAATGAACATAGGCTTCATAGCGCTTTTGAAAAAAACTTAGGCAACCCCCAAACGCATCTGTCCTATATCCATACTTAACAAGAAAATCTCTAACCTCTGCTTTGGCAAGATAACTCATAAGCATATTCCTGTTAAAGACTAAAAAGACTACCCGTTTCTTGTCATACACCAAGCGATACCCCAACAGCCCGGAGTGTCTTAAGACCAATCTGACTTTATCTTCTAAATCTTTAGGAACGATGAGAAGATTGGATGTCTTAAGTCCCGCGATTGTAGGTGCGCACTGTAAAACCAGCTGCAACTCTATTTTTCGCCTGTCCATGGAACAGACCATCTCAAATACTTCTTCGCACATGTTATCTTCCTCTTTCTTTGGTTAGCTCTTGCTAACTGTGGTTATCATACCCTACCGGAAGTTCGAAGTCAACACTTTTTTCACATTTTTTTGTTTAATGATAAATTGTTTCGATAAACGAAAAAACGTTACTATCCCCACTCAAAATAGAGTAACCGATAGTAACGTATATACGTTATTCCAATATATGATTTAATCCTTGTGCGATGATTGTAACCACATGTTCATCAGCAAGACTATAGTATATCTGCTTGCCCTCACGTCGGCTTTTAACTAGCTTATTAGTACGCAGAATCTGCAGCTGATGAGATATAGCTGACTGTGTCATATCCAATGCCTCTGAAAGGTCACAGACGCACAGCTCAGACTCCAAAAGAGCAAACAGTATTCTAACCCTTGTGCTATCTCCAAACACCTTAAAAAGCTCTGCAAGATCATATAATGCATCCTCATCTGGCAGCTCATCAAGGACCTTATTCACCAATTCTGTATGTACGCATTGCTCATCGCAACACTGAGCATGTTTTACCATGTCAACCTCCTGGGTAGTAGCTCGCTTGTTACGCAAACAATAATAAATATTCTTTCGTCGACTGATGTCTCCTTCAGAAAATTAATTATTGTTTACTACAAGCTATCTTTACTCTTTTTAATCATTGCTTGTTATGCCATCTAGCATTGCATGGGTGTTATCCCAGCTATGTCTATTTTATACGCCTCGTACGCGTAGGGCGCGGATTGCATTTAATACAGCAAGCACCATTACGCCTACGTCTGCAAAGATTGCAAGCCACATATTGGCAAGACCAAGGGCGCCCAGGATTAGGCAGGCAACCTTTATGCCAATTGCAAAATAGATGTTTTCGTATACTATTCGCATGCATTTCTTTGCGATATTTATAGCCTTTGCAATCTTCATTGGGTCGTCATCCATAAGGACTACATCTGCTGCCTCTATGGCTGCATCTGAGCCCAAGGCGCCCATTGCAATACCTATATCTGCCCTGGATAAAACTGGGGCATCATTGATTCCATCACCTACAAACACAAGCTGCTCCTTATCGTTCTTAGCAGCTAAAAGCTCCTCAACCTTTGTAACCTTGTCAGCTGGAAGGAGCTGTGAATACACCTTATCTAAGCCTAGATCCCCTGCTACGATATTAGCTACTTTTTCACTATCACCAGTAAGCATTACTGTACTCCTGACGCCAGCATGCTTCATAGCCTTAATAGCATCCTTAGATGTAGGCTTAAGCTCGTCTGATATCAGGATATAACCTGCATATTCAGAATCAATAGCCACGTGAATTACTGTACCTGGCTCAACCACAGCAGCAGCTGTAACCTTCACACTTTCCATAAGCTTTTCATTGCCTACATGTACAGTAGCATCACCTATTATAGCTTTAATTCCCTGACCTGATATCTCCTCAACATCCGATACGCGGCTTGTGTTGATAGGCTTGCCATAAGCCTCCTTTAGGCTCTTAGAAATAGGATGATTTGAGTAGACCTCAGCCATAGCAGTCTTCTCTAGCAACTCTTCCTTTGTAATGCCTACAGGCTCGATTTTAGTAACCTTAAATACACCTTTTGTAAGTGTACCGGTCTTGTCCATAACTGCAATCTTCGCCTTAGAGAGCATATCCAGATAGTTAGAGCCCTTTACAAGTACTCCTTCCTTGCTGGCTCCGCCAATACCTGCGAAGAAAGTAAGTGGAATACTGATTACAAGAGCACATGGGCAGCTGATTACAAGGAATGTAAGAGCTCTATACACCCACTGTCCCCATCTTGGATCTGCACCAATAATCAGACTGATTACAGGTGGCAGGAATGCAAGTCCAACTGCTGCATAGCATACCACAGGTGTGTAAATTCTAGCAAATTTTGATATGAAGTTTTCTGGCTTAGATTTCTTAGATGAAGCATTCTCCACCAAATCAAGAATCTTTGATGCAGTAGATTCACCAAACTCCTTGGTAGTCTTAATCTTAAGAACGCCAGTCATATTAATGCAGCCTGAGATTACTTCATTAGAAGGCTTGACGCTTCTAGGTACGCTCTCACCTGTTAAGGCTGCTGTATCAAGAGTAGATGTGCCATCTACAACCACTCCATCGATAGGAATCTTCTCACCTGGCTGAACGATAATCTCGCTGCCAACCTCTACCTCATCTGGATCAACCTTAGTAACAGTCCCATCAATCATTACATTAGCAAAATCAGGTCTTATATCCATAAGAGCTGCGATATTCCTGCGACTCTTTCCCACTGCATAAGATTGGAAAAGCTCTCCAATCTGATAAAACAGCATAACGGCCACGCCCTCAGTGTATTCACCAAGCGCCATAGCACCAACAGTTGCCACTGCCATAAGGAAGTTTTCATCAAACACCTGCTTATTCATGATTCCCTTAACAGCCTTACGCAAGATGTCATAGCCTATGGTAAAATAAGGAATCAAAAACAGTACAAATCTCAATATGCTCTTTTCCTCAAGTGGCAACAGCAACAACACAATCATCATAATCGCTGCTGCAATTATTCGCACCAAAACCTTCTTTTGCTTCTTATTCATAATCGTCTCCTAGTCGTTCTCTCGCTTGTTACTTTGACAAGCTATTTGCGCTGTGTATAGATAGCCTGTAGCAGACAAGCCCTATAAACAGAACTTAGATAAAGATTTCGCAGTCGTCCTCAACCTTCTTGCAGTTAGCAAGAACCTCAGTCATAACCGCCTTAACGTCAGCACCCTCTTCGAACTCCACGTTCATCTTAAGTGCCATGAAATTCACAGTGGCATCAGCAACACCAGCTGTATTCTTAGCTGCCTGCTCCATCTTGTTAGCGCAGTTTGCGCAATCAACATCAATCTTGTAAGTCTTTTTCATAGTGATTTCCTCCATCCCCAGCGGGGTTCTTTCATTTTTATATATGAGCACTTGTTCATATGTTTGATTAAAATATAAACCTGCCGACACAATATGTCAACAGGTTTAATGATAAATAATATTAATAACCATTTATTTTATAATATCGTAGATATAATCAGCGATAATCTTGTAGCCTTCGGCGTCGAAATGAATGCCATCACGGTAGTGTTCTTCCTTACCTACAGTAACAGAATATAGGTCGATTACAGCTACGTCCTCTTCTGCTGCAACCTTTTCTACGATATCTCTAATCTCACCGGCAACCACCTTTGGCTGCACCTGATATTCAGCAATATCAGAACCATCCAGTGCAAAGCAATATGGTGAAATCATTAGGTATACTGTAGGGTTGGTATCCAGATTCTTGTAGGTCTGAACTAAGCTTCTGATGCCTTCCTCGTAGGATGCAGGCCTCCAGTTGTAGGTCTTGGAATCGTTGGTGCCAAGCATGAGAAGAACTATGTCGGGCTTTGATTCTAATGATTTTTTGTACTGGGCAGAGCCGACGTATGGCAAATCCCCATCAGCTGATGCTGTAGCATTTCTCAACCCAAAGTTAGATACAAGATGAGATGTGCCAAGCTTTGTTTGAAGCTGGGCTGGATAGGAATCCACCTCTCTTGTTTTGATGACTCCACTTCCATAGGTAAGACTGTCTCCCACGCAGGTTACCCTGATTCGTTCATCATTTCCACCGAAAAAGCCAGAATTAAAAAGCACAAAAAATACCAGCACCACTGCTGCAAGTAATATAACCATTTTTCTTTGAATGAATCCTTTTACTATTTCCATAACATATATAGTAGCACTAATAAGTAAAAACTAAAAGCCTGCGGCATCAAACCGCAGGCCTAAAAATAAGAGAATATGATGAAGATATTAAACCTTCAATTACTTAATAGCGTTCTTTCTATTATTCAAAATCTCAAAAACTACAGCGCCAAGAAGAACCACTCCCTTTACAACCTTCTGCCAGTTAGCATCAATGCCCATAAGTGACATGCCAAGGTTGATTACACCGATAAGTGTAGCACCAACAATCATGCCAAATACAGTACCGCTACCGCCGTAAGCAGATACACCACCAACTACGCAGGCTGAAATAGCATCCATCTCGTAGTTTGTACCAGCTGTAGAGTTGGCAGCTGAGAAACGTGACATTGTAAGGAATGCTGAAATAACTGTAAGCACTGCCATGTTAAGGTATGCAAGGAACATGATTTTCTTTGTATCAATACCTGAAAGACGAGTTGCCTCAGCGTTACCACCGATTGTGTAGAAGTAACGTCCCACATCTGTCTTAGATGTGATAAAGCTGTAGATAAGAACGATTACTGCAACCCAGATAAGCGCATAAGGAACACCACCTGCAAGTGAGAACTTGTATGCGAAAAGCATGATTACAAAATCAATAAGCACGCACTTAACAATAACTGTTACAAGGCTGTCTGCCACATATCCCTTCTTAAGCTTAGTTGCACGGCTTCTGAAAAGAAGAAGCACTACAATAACTGAAGCAATAAGACCGATTACAATACTTGTCATATTGTACTGAACACCGCCTATTCTTGGTCCACCAAAAAGGTCGTTCATCTTGCCTGTGAACATTCCGCAGAACTCCTTTGGAAGTGGGCTGATGTTTGATGCACCATGCATTAAAGCTACGCCCCATCCACGAAGTGCAAGGAAACCTGCAAGTGTTGCAATCCATGGTGGAATATTGATATAAGCGATTACAAATCCAAGTAAGCAACCATAGATAACACCAATGAGAAGCATTACAAGGATACCTACAGGAGTAGAAGCTCCCATTGTTACCATAACCTTTGCACCGATAACACCTACGAAGCAAACGAATGAACCGCAGGACAAATCGATGTTACCACCAGTAAGCATACACATCAGCATACCAGTTGCAAGAACATATACATATGCATTTTGTGTGATAAGTGCGTTAAACTGGCTTGGAAGAAGCATTGTACCATTTGTCATCACATTGAAGAAGAGGACAACAAGGACCAGTACAATGAGCATTGTGTTTTCTTTGAATACTTTTAAAATTTTGTCTTTCACTATTATGATCCTCCCTTCCTACTTCTTTTCTCTCTTTGAAACTACATCAAAGATAACTGCTAGAAGAAGTACAAGTCCCTTTACTACCTTTTGGTAGTTGGCGTCTACACCCATGATTGACATACCCTGGTTGATAACACCCATCAGAAGGGCACCGATGATTGCTCCGAATACAGAACCTGTTCCGCCGTATGCGCTGGCTCCACCAATGAAGCAGGCACCGATTGCATCCATTTCGTAGAACATACCGTATGTAGGCTGAGCACTTGCGGCACGTGCTACTGTAAGGATACCAGCTAATGCTGTTAAGAATCCCATATTCGTATATGCGAAGAAGTAAACCTTCTTTGTGTTGATACCTGAAAGCTGTGTAGCCTTCTCATTTCCACCTACTGCATATAGGTAACGACCCATTGTAGTCTTTGTAGTGAAATAATGGTAAGCAAGAACTACGATGATAATCCAGATAAGTGATGTAGGAATACCCTTGTAGCCAGCAAGCTTGTATGTAACGAAAAGGATTACTGCTGAAATGATTACAAGCTTCAAGTAAAATCCAACAGCAGATGTTGTTGCATATCCCTTTCTTGATGCTGCAATTCTGTTTCTAAGTGAAACAATCACATAAATTGCAACTGCTATTATTCCAGCCAACATACATGTGGTGTTGAGCTTTGCACCATGGAAGAAATCCGGGATATAGCAATCTGCACCACCACCGAATACATTTAAGTAAGTGGTGTTTGTGATAGAAACTGCATAACCATTAAGTACTACATTTGATAAACCTCTGAATGCGTACATACCTGCAAGTGTCGCAATGAATGGTGGAACATTTACATAAGCAACCCAGAAGGCCTGCCATGCACCAACTGCCACACCAACAAGAAGCATTACAAGCACTGTAAACCATACATTCATGCCCTTGCTCATCATAACAGCGCCAATACCACCGATAAAGCACACTACCGAACCAACGGAAAGATCGATGTTACCACCTGTTAAGATACATAGCAGCATACCAGTTGCAAGGATGAATACGTATGCATTCTGTGAAAGCAGGTTGTTAATATTCTGTGGTAAAAGAATTGTTCCATGTGTTCCAACATAGAATATTCCGATGATGATCACCAGGGCGATAACCATGGTGTATTTTTTGATGACTTCTGATAAATTGAATGAAACCATGTTTTCTCTCCCTTCTATGATTTTAAGATACATGACATGATGCTTTCCTGAGAGGCTTCCGCACCTGCCATCTCACCAACCATCTTGCCCTCATTCATAACGTATATACGGTCTGACATACCAAGAACCTCTGGAAGCTCAGATGAAATCATAATTACTGATTTGCCTGCTGCAACCAGGTCATTAATGATACAGTAAATCTCGTACTTAGCACCAACATCGATACCTCTTGTTGGCTCATCAAGAATTAACACGTCAGGGTCTGCAAACATCCACTTAGCAAGAAGAACCTTCTGCTGGTTACCACCTGAAAGATTACCAACATTCTGCTCAACTGAAGGACACTTTGTTTTAAGCTTATCCCTGTATTCCTCAGCAACCTGATACTCCTTATCCTGGTCAATTACATGCTTGCTACAAATCTCTGAGAGATTAGCAAGTGTTGTATTAATCTTAATAGGATTTGTAAGGACAAGTCCGTTACCCTTTCTATCCTCGGTAACATATGCAATCTTGTGCTTGATTGCATCCTTGATATTCTTAAGCTTAACCTCTTCACCGTTAAGAATAAGTTGTCCGGAAATGTTAGTTCCGTATGCCTTACCAAAGATACTCATTGCAAGCTCTGTACGGCCTGCACCCATTAGTCCTGCGATACCAACAACCTCGCCCTTGCGAACGTTCATTGATACTCCATCAACCACCTTTCTTTCAGCGAACTGTGGATGATATACAGTCCAATCCTTAACCTCCATTGCGATATCGCCGATAGCCACATTATGTCTCTTAGGGAAACGGTCTGTCATTTCACGACCAACCATACCCTTAATGATTCTGTCTTCAGAGATATCATCAACTGTCTTATCAAGTGTTTCGATTGTAGAACCATCACGGATAACTGTGATATGGTCTGCTACGTAAGATACCTCGTTAAGCTTGTGAGAGATGATAATAGATGTCATACCCTCCTGCTTAAACTTAAGTAGCAAATCAAGAAGTGCCTTTGAATCTGTCTCGTTAAGAGATGATGTAGGCTCATCAAGAATAAGAAGCTTTGCGTGTTTTGCAAGAGCCTTTGCTATTTCTACCAGCTGCTGCTTACCAACACCGATATCTTTGATAAGAGTACGGCTGCTTTCAGTAAGACCAACCATCTTTAGGAACTTGTCAGCCTCAGCATAGGTCTTGTCCCAATCGATTGCTGATTTTCTTCCCTGCTCATTTCCAAGGAACATATTCTCACCAATTGACATATAAGGAATAAGTGCAAGCTCCTGATGTATGATTACGATTCCTTTTTCTTCGGAATCTTTGATTTTCTGGAATTGACAAACCTCACCATTGTATACGATGTCTCCTGTGTAAGAACCGAATGGATAGATACCACTTAATACGTTCATAAGAGTAGATTTTCCCGCACCATTCTCGCCAACCAGGGCGTGAATCTCTCCTTGCTCTACCTTAAGATTAACGTTATCAAGGGCCTTTACTCCAGGGAACTCTTTGGTGATGTTTTTCATCTCAAGTAATATATTTCCCACTTAAGTCTCCCTCCTTATAACTTATTACTTTGTTTAGCATCTTCAAGCTATTCTCTTCTTTAAAATAGGGCGAGCATTGCTCGCCCCACTTAAATCTTTATTATTATTGAAGCTGATCTTCTGTGTAGTAACCAGAATCAATAAGTAATTCTTTGTAGTTGTTTACATCAGCAAATACAGGGTCGCAAAGGTATGAAGGAATTACTGCATTACCATTGTTGTATGTCTCTGTATCGTTTACATCTACTTCTTCACCATTAAGAATCTGACCAACCATCTTAACTACCTGTGAAGCAAGTGTACGTGTATCCTTGAATACTGACATTGACTGCTTTCCAGCGATCATGTTCTTTGTATTCTCAATATCACAATCCTGACCTGTTACGATTGGATACTTGCCATTGTAGTTAGCTGCAAGAGCGTTCTCAACACCAAGTGCTGTTGAATCGTTAGAGCAGAGGCAGATGTCAAGGTCTGTTCCATCAGCATAGTAAGAAGAAAGGATATTCTCCATACGTGACTGTGCTGTCTCTGTAGCCCACTGTGCTGTAGCTACGTCAGAGAACTCTGTCTGACCAGACTTAACTGTGATTGTTCCATTGTCGATGTATGGCTGAAGAACATCCATAGCACCCTGATAGAAGAAACCAGCGTTGTTGTCGCCTGGGTCACCAGCTGTGATTTCCATTGTGAAATTATCAGATGTGTTCTTAAGATCTAATTCCTTCTCAATGTACTCACCCTGAACTGTACCAACCTTGTAGTTATCGAATGTAGCGTAGTATGAAACAGCGTCTGTGTTCATAATCAAACGGTCATAAGCGATAACAGGGATACCAGCTTCAGAAGCCATATCCATTGCCTCACCAAGTGATGAAGCCTCGATAGCTGCAACAACAAGTACGTTGCATCCTGAGTTAATCATGTTCTCAATCTGAGAAATCTGTGTCTGCACATCATTTGAAGCATACTGAAGGTCTACTGTATAGCCAGCTGCCTCAAGCTCTTTCTGCATGTTAGCGCCATCCTGATTCCATCTCTGGAGATCCTTAGTAGGCATTGCAACGCCAACCTTTGTGCCACCAGCTGTTGCTGTAGACTCAGTAGCTGTGTCCCCACCTGTAGCAGCTCCTGTGTCTGTTGTCTCTGTGCTTGTGCCGCAGCCTACAAACATTGAAGCTGCAAGAGCACCTGTTAATAGTACACTTAATAACTTTTTCTTCATTTCTGAAAAACCTCCCTTTCGTTTAGGTGTGTTTGTTACTATAGATAATGTACCATTAAGGGGTCTAAAAATGGTTGTTACTTTCTTCACATTTTTGTCATAATTTTTTAGGACACAAAAATAGGACTAGCATTTTTTTGCGCTAGTCCTGATTTACAATCACAATTTTTTACTAATACCCTAGGCTTCCCCCTCTGGGGGAAGCTGTCAGCGCAGCTGACTGATGAGGGTCATTCCACATTCATATACACATCCTCGTGTGAATGAAATCCCCCGGCAATAATCACATCATCAATGTTATCCTTATTAACTGCCACTGGATCTATGGTGACGTATGGCACATCAAAAGAGCCGTCACTTATGGTAGCTTCCACTGAAAGTGAATCACCAGTAGCAAGCTTATAGGAAAGCTCCGCGGCCTGTTTGGCAAGCTCACCAACAGGCTTGTACACTGTCATCAGCTGGGTGCCTTCCACTATGTGCTGACAAGCTGGAAGGTCAGCATCCTGTCCTACTACTGGAATGACTCCGGCAAGCTGGCTCACTGCAAGGGCTCTAATAACAGATGTTGCCACATCATCATTTCCACACATAATGGCATCTGCCTGTCTGATGGTGTCCATATTGTCGTATACATAGGCGCCACCAAGCTCAGCCTTCCAGCCATCGCAATAATAGGTATCGATTATTTCTACCCCGTTTTCTCCTACTACAGAATCAAAGCCTTCGCTAACTAAAGAAACATTGTTATCTGTATGTGGGCCGCAAATCTTTACCACCTTTGTTGCTCCAGCATCTACCAGGGCTTCACCCAGCATCTGGCCTACCATATTGTTATCAAAGGATATGTAAAGATCGGTGCCTGCATTTGGAATCAATCTATCATAGGAAACAACAGGTATGTTATTCTCGTGAGCAAGGGCCACCGCATCATCCAGTGCACTTCCATCAACAGGAATGATAACCAGGCAGTCTACGCCTTTATCCACAAGATACTCTATCTGCTCTATCTGCTTGTCCACATCACCGTTGGCATTTTGAACATTTACTGTAGCACCTAGGCCTGATGCTGTGTCCACGAATACATCTCTGTCCCTTTCCCAGCGCTCAATTACAAATGAATCGAAGCACAGGCCTATTTCTATACCGTCCTTATCCTTAGGTTGTGGCTTATCTGCCTTAGCTGAAATATTTCCACATCCACTAACCAACAGCATTGATGCAGCTGCAAGCGTTATTATTTTTGTAAATCCTCTCATACATTATCCCTCTTATCTTATCCCTTTGCGTAATCGGTAGGTGTCTTTCCTGTATATTTCTTGAAGTTCCTTGAGAAATAATTAGGGTCAGAATATCCCACCTCAAGTGCAATCTCCTTCATGGATTTATTTGTAGTCTTTAGCAGATTTTTGGCTGCCTCAATCCTAAGCTTAGTCAGATAATCAATGAAGTTTTCCCCTGTCTCTTCCTTGAATACCTTTGAAAAATAGTAGGAGCTAATGTTAACTACCCTTGAAACATCATCAAGTGTAAGCTCCTTCATGTAGTTTTCATCTATGTACTGCTTGGCCTTGTTTATTGCGCTCATGGATTGCTCTTCGTGCTTGTTAGATACCCAAAAAGCTGCATCCTTTATCTTCTCCACAAACCATCTGTTTACCTCAGAAAGTCCAGCAAGACTAAGTAGCTCTGATAAATAATTAGACCTGCTTTGGAACTCGTACATCCTGCCTGTCTTTTCATAGGCAAGATGCTCTGACCATAACACAAACTCCAAGCATTTCAGCCTGATACTGTCATTATCATGGGAGTAATTTTCTTCCATCCATTCAAAGAAGGTCTGTGCCAAAGCCGTAGATTCATTAACATTTCCTAGGGTGACCTCGTTAAACAAGCGTTTCTCCAAATCCATAGGATAGTCTTCTTCGTATCTGCAGGCCACTGGCATATCGTCCACATGGGCCACATGACTAGTGGTGGATATAAGCACTGAGTTGCTCTCCTCGTAGGATTCGCTCATTCTCTCTAGAGGCTTTACAGAACCAAATCCAATTCGAAAATCCATATCAAATCTTTCAGAAAGCTTTCTGCAAAGGGCTCTGGCATTTTCCACCACCTGGTTTCTTTCATTATAAGAAAGAGTAGGTGAATCTGTTGGAATAAGGATTGGAATCTTGTTAGACATAACAGCACCCATTATTCCCTTAATGTAATCCTCTGTGATGGTGTGGATTTCACGATATGCCTTCTGAGCCTGGATAGATACAGCTACGGCACTGGTCATGTAGTTGCCAACCAGCTCTCTACCAAACACCATGCAGGCCATATATCCATATTCAGAATCAATGCCAAGAAGGGTCTTGTAGTTATCAATGTCCTCCTTGAAATACTCCTTAAAAAGCAAATCCTGAATCAGACCGTTTTCTATGATAGGAACAACTGTCTCAAGCTTCTCCCTAACCTGCAAATCGTTGCTGCGTTTCCTTCGTTCACCATCAATCTGGTTCATGGCCTTGCCTAGCACATCAAGAATAGCCTCTCTGCTGACAGGCTTATTAAGATAATCAAGCACTCCAATAGAAATGGCATCCTTGGCGTAATCGAATTTGTCATAGGCTGTCATTACAATGAACACCACATGATTGTTGGTACGTCTGATTTCCCTCATGGCCTCAATGCCATTTATTCCTGGCATTTGTATGTCCATAAAGGCGATATCCGGTTGAAATTCTTCAGCAACCTCAATCACCTGGCGGCCAGTTTTCGCTGTGCGTATGTCACATTTGCTTCCGTATTCCTTTTCTATTATGAATTTCAGTGAATCGATGACGATGCCTTCGTCATCGGCTAGTAGTATTTTGTACATGTTTAAAAACCCTCATCCGTCGACTGCGTCGACACCTTCCCCCTTGCAAAAGGGGAAGGCTTCTTTTTATCATTTTGGTAGATATAGGATGGTTTCGGTGCCTTTATCTTTTCCTTCTGATATGATATCAAGCACGTCATCCCTTTCATAGAAAATATTTAACCTTTCTATGCAATTATTTAGTCCAACTCCGTTTGAATCAGCCTTGTTAGGATTACTTACATGGCTTCCATCTAGAATCTTTTCTATAGTTTCTTTTTCAATACCGATTCCATTATCCTTTACGCTAACACAAACGTAATCTCCCAGTGCATAGACAGATAGTTTTATCTTTTTAGCCCACTCTATGTTCCTGATTCCATAGTTGATACTATTTTCAACTATAGGTTGAATTATCATACTTGGGATTTTGGTATCAAGAAGACCTTCGTCTATCTCCTTTGTAAACTGGATTTCTCCAGCAAACCGAACGTTGATGATGTAGATATATATATCAACCAGCTCAATTTCCTCTTTCAGGGTAACTACATCCTTATTTTTCTTAATATTATATCTAAAGAAATCTGCTACACGCTGAATGTAGGTGCTGGTTCTATCTGCTCCTTCCATCATGGCAAGCTGTGCTCCGGCATTAAGTGTATTAAACAGGAAATGTGGGTTGATCTGAGACTGCAGGTACTTTAGTTCAGCATCCTTTACATGGTTTTCCATAATAAGCTCGTTCTCACGAAGCTTTCTAGTGGCTTCCATGGATTCGGTGAGCTTGGCAATATAATCCTTTATAGAAATTACCATCTTGTTAAAGGCTCCTGTTACTACTCCCACCTCATCATTGCTTTTGACTGTTGGAAGCGGTACATCAAAATCTCCTTTTGATACACTGTCCGCCGTGGCTGCAAGCCTGACAAGTGGTCCGGCAATAGTAGATGCAATAAGAACAACAAATGCCAAGTTGGCAAGGCCTATAATTACAAGTGTTATGATGTTTAGACGCTCTATAGTCTGAAGTGCCGCCATCATAGCACCGTAGGATTTGGAGTTGTTAATAAACTGCCTGTTATTCAGGCTATTGATGCTACTATCAATATAACGAAAGGTTCTGGTGGCCTCCTCGTAGATGCTCTTATATTTTTCCACATTACCACCACGCTTGCTTTCCACAGCCTGATTTGTAAGCTCCAGATAATTTTTTGACATGTGCTTTATATTTCGTTCCATGACACGGTTTTCGTTGTCATCCTTGTTATCATCTATGGATAACAACATATCACTGTATTCCTGCTCACGAATGTAGTACTGCTCTAAGGCATCACTGGTCTTGGTATTCAGATAGCCCTCTGTAGCTTTCTGCAGGCTTTCAAGTGATGTACTTAGCTGGTTTAGGGCATTGTTGCTGGAATAAACTACATCCAATGAATTAAGCACTCTGGTGGTTCCAAGATAAAGCATCATATTTACAAGAAACAGCAATATGGTAGGCAAACAAAATGCCAGTATCATCTTTTGTCTTAAGGACATGGATTTGATTCTTGATTTACTCATCCTCCACCTCCTGAAGCTCTTCTGCTATATTGCCAGAATCCACAAGCTTGGCATCAACGCTGATATAATCGGAAACGTTTCCCGCATCCTTATACTCTATAAAAGCTGCAGCTGCCGCCTCCCCCAAAGCTTTAGAATCAACATAAACAGAGCTAACAATAACCCCTTGTTTAATACCTGTCATAATGGTAGATGATTTGTCACTTCCAAACAAAAGGATTGAGCCTACCTTGTTATAGTCAATCATAGCCTGATAAAAGGATGCTGTAGTCTCTTCGTCTAGGCAGATTACCACTGGAGCCAAATCATTTGCCTTAAACATATTCTGAATGTATTCTTCTGTAGCAAATGGACCTGATTCGGTTATAGCTCTCACTTCAAATTCCAGTGGAGCGTTTGCAATATCAGCACCTGAAAGGGCAGTTTGAATATTGTTAACAAAGGCATTTGCTGTGGACTCATTTACACTGTTAGAGCCTAGCACCATCACCTTTTTCTGCTTCACCAGATTATCAACAAGAGATGTGCCATAAAGACTTGCAATAGAATAACTGTTAGGACCTATATAGCTAATTCTGCTTTCCGCATCCACATCTGTACTTAGGGCAAATACAGGAATTCCCTGCTTTTTGGCTTTGTGAAGCATTGCCGCTGTCTCTTCGCTGTCATCTCCCTCCACAAATATGGCATCGCATTCAGATTCAATAGCCATCTCTATTAGCTCTGTCTTGCTGTAGCTTTCATCGATAGACTGAGAAATCATATCTATATAGACACCATTTTCTTTACCATATTCCTTGGCAGATTCATACACCTGCTTCCAAAAAGCAGAATCATCATCGGAAGAAATCATTACTACATAAGAATCGTATTCATTGTAAGTGGTTTCCGCCATCAGGCCCACTGCCTCTTCCATTCTCTGCTTGTATAAAATGGTGCTAATAATTGTAGCAATAAACATAAAAGCAACAGCGCAGCCTGCTGCAATAGCAAGTGCACTGTTGCTTCCTAATTTTCTTTTGCCCCCTAATAATCCCATAACATTAACCCTACAATGTATTATCTATTGAAAAACTCTACGAATTCCTCATAGCCTTCTGCTGAAAGCTGTTCCTTCTGGAACTTCTTGTTCTTGTTCATACGTACAACAAGAACTGTCTGCCCATCCCCACGGGCTGCCTTAGCCTGTGCCATAACCTCTGCAAGCTTATCTGCTGGATATCCCTTCTCAACAAGATAAGCAACCTTCTTATTAGCACCTGGCACCTTGAAGCCCTGCTCCATAAGAAGAAGTATGATACGCTCGAATCCGATTGAGAAACCACATGCAGGTGTGTTCTGACCTGTGAAGTTACCAATCATCTTATCGTAACGTCCACCGCCACCGCAGCTTCCGCCGAACTCTGGGATAGCGATTTCGAAGATAGTACCTGTGTAGTAGCTCATACCACGTACAAGTGTAGGATCAAATACAAGCTCAAACTCAGCTTCCTTAGTGGCATTGACAGCTGTTGCAATCTCACGCATCCAGTTAGCTACTTCCTCATCAAGGAACTCGCCAAGCTTAGAAAGTAAGATGTTCATGCCATCAGCAACATCCTTTACGCCATCAAGAGCTGCAAAAAGTCCTACGTATTTATCGATAGACTCCTGTGAATAGCCAGCCTCAAGAAGCTCCTTTGATACTCCATCAAGACCAATCTTATCCATCTTATCAAGTGTAATAAAGATTGAATCGTAATCTTCCTCTGCAAAGCCTGCGTATGCAGCCATAGCCTTAAGGATACGACGCTCGTTAATGCGGATTTCAAAATTCTTAAAGCCAATGCGACCAAGTGTTGTAGTAGTTGCAAGGATAAGCTCTATCTCTGCAAGATTGCTAGGCTCACCAAGGATATCGATATCACACTGAGTGAACTGACGATAACGGCCACGCTGAGGTCTATCTGCTCTCCAAACAGAACCAATCTGAAGTGACTTAAATGGTGAAGTAAGCTCGTTAGCGTGATTTGAATAGAAGCGGCAAAGAGGTACTGTAAGGTCGTATCTCATACCAAAATCTACAACATCCTCCTCTGTAGTAGCCTCTGGGATGTTAAGCTTCTCGCCACGCTTCATTACCTTGAAGATAAGCTTTTCGTTCTCACCGCCCTGCTTATTTGAAAGGTTGCCAATAGATTCCATTGCTGGTGTTTCGATTGGTGTAAATCCAAATGAGCGATATGTCTCCTTGATAATAGAAGTAACATAATCTCTAACTTCCATTTCATAAGGAAGTATATCCTTCATTCCGTTAACTGGTTTCTTGTTTAAAGCCATTTTAAATCCTCTCTAAGTCTTTCTCTTTTTCTTTCTATCATTTCATCAATTCTGTCCATGTAAAGCTGAACATCCTTGACATTTTCACATCTTGTGACTGTGGCGCCATGGTCTGCAACAAACTTGCAGGAACAGCCTGCGCCAAGTGCCATTATAGTTTGTTTTTCTTCCATTATCAAGATATTATAGAGTCCTTCTTTGCCAGAAGTTGCATATCCGATGTTCTCAAGGTTTGCTGCCATGTTCTTTTGTCTGTAAAGATAATATGGTATCAGATTAAGCTTTTTAGCTGTTTCAAGGCATGCATCCATGTGAGCCTGTGAGTTTTCGATTAAATAATCATCATATGCCTCTTTATCTATGTTAAGCCTTGCGGAGTGCTTCAATGCCAATGAATGCACCGTCAGATTATCAGGTGCCAGCTTTTCAATCTCTGATAGTGTGTATCTTACATCTTCTATGGTCTCACCGGGAAGTCCAAGGATTAAATCCATATTGATATCATCAAAACCAAGCTCCTTGGCCCAACCGTATACCCTGTAGATATCCTCTACCTTGTGGAATCTTCCTATTAAATCCAAGGTCTTTTGATTCATGGTCTGTGGATTAATGGAAATCCTGGTGATAGGATGATTCTTCATTACCAAAAGCTTCTCGTAGGTAATGGAATCTGGACGGCCTGCTTCAATAGTGTATTCAAGCAGTGCTTTTGTATCAAAGTATTTATCAATAAGGCTAAGTAGCTTTTCTAGATGCTCCTCATCAAGAGATGTAGGTGTGCCGCCTCCTATATAGATAGTGGTAAGCTTTTTATCCTTACAAGCCTCTGCAGTAAATGCCATTTCCTTTTCAAGGGCATTAAGGTAATCATCTAATTTCTTCTTCCAAAGCCCTATAGGATATGATGTGAAGGAGCAATAAAGGCATGTGCTAGGACAAAATGGAATTCCTATATAAACAGAATATCCATTGTCATAATCTATCTTTGATAAAAGCTCATGCTCCTTGTGGGAAACCTCAAGGCTAAGGGCAATCTTTTCATCAGAGGTAAGGTAGGTCTTTCTCATGTAATCTGCCACCTCTTCATCTGTAGCCCCTGCCTCTATCATGCCAAGGCTGATTTTGGTAGGGCGAATGCCTGTAAGAGTTCCCCATGGAAGTGTCTTTCCTGTGCGCTTGCTAAGGCTTTCGTATATAGCAAGCTTTAGACGGTTCTTAGTGTCAGGCCTGTTGGAATAATCTATCTCAACCTCTCTGCCATCTAATGTAAGCTTGTGATCTGCATATTTCACATCCATGGTAAAAAGCAGCTCTTCATCTGAAGGTGCATCGGCAGTGCCGATTTTCACTTCCTCCTTAGGATAGAATGCCTTCACCAAGGAATAAATGTCGTATTCAAAATTATCTTCGTTTAACTTTACGTATATCATATCTTTACTCCGTAAACTGTTACGTATACAAGCATATATATACTTCACTCGACAACATGTCTCGCTTAAGTATATATATAGCTTGTCTACTACAGTTTACTCTTCTAATTACTATAATTACACTATGTACGGATTGTACGTACGCTCTTCCGCGATTGTGGTTGGTTCGTTGTGGCCTGGGTAGCAGATTGTGTCGTCATCAAGTGTCATCAGCTTTGTTTTGATGCTTCCCACCAGTTGGCTCATAGAGCCGCCTGGGAAGTCTGTGCGTCCAACTGACCCGCTGAAAAGAGTATCTCCCGTAAACACAATGCCTTCTTTTTCGAAATAATAGCAGCAACCACCTGGAGTATGACCTGGTGTGAACAGGCACTTAACTGTAAGTCCTGCAAGCTCTATTTCTTCATCATCCTTTAGAAAGATATCTGCTCTGTATGTTTCGCTGCTTCCGTACATATCTGCAGATAGATTGATAGATGGATTTTTAAGCTCATCAGCGCAGGCCTCGTGTGCGTATATTTTTATTCCGTATTCATCTGCAATGGTAGCAGCCTCCCCAGCATGATCAAAATGCCCATGTGTAAGCAGCACTGCCACAGGCTTTGTGCCAGTCTGTGCTACAGCAGACTTTACCCTCTCTGCTGCAGAGCCCGGATCAATAATTATAGATTCGTTTGTATCTTCATTAATAGCCAGATAGCAATTCTCCATTGCTGCTGGCAACATCACTTTTGCTACTTTCATATTCCTCTCCAAAATGTTAGAACAGCTATCCTTTGCGAAATAGCTGTTCTATATAGTCATTACTATTTATTTCAAACTATCCTCTAGGTCGTTCAACATCGATGATGGATTCAACCTGCTTAATCTTTTCAACCAAAGAACGAAGCTGCTCGCGGCTTTGTGTGCCGAACTTGATGGTGATTGTGGCAACGCCCTGCTTGCTGGTCTTGGAATGGATTGAATCAATATCGATTTCTCTTTCGGTAAAGATACGGGTGATATCCACCAGAAGTCCTGTACGGTTGTTGCCGTAGATGTTGATTTCTGTAAGATATACGCCACCCTTCTTGCCCTCATCCTCAGAATCGGTAGCCCATTCTGCCTCGATTAACCTCTCTTTTTCAAAATCAGGCAGGTTAATCATGTTGATGCAATCTGTACGATGAATAGAAACGCCACGGCCTCTGGTTACGAAGCCAACGATTTCGTCGCCTGGCACAGGATTACAGCACTTAGAGAAACGAACTGAAACATCGTAAATACCGCTAACTGTAATACCATTCTTAGATTTAGGCTTAATCTTTTCGTTGCCACCTGAATGCTCAGCAAGAACATCCTCATCTGTCATCTTGATTGGGTGGTCCTTCTGCCATTCAGAATACATTCTGTTAATGACAGCACCTTCCTTAATAGCTCCCTGACCTACAGCTGCAAGGCAATCATCCCAGCTGTGGAAACCGTATTTATTCTTGATTAATTCCTGATATTTAGGCTTATTTACCTCGCCAAGGTCTACGCCCTTTTGCTTAGCAGAGCTGATGAGAAGATCCTTGCCCTTAGCGATATTCTCATCTTTGGACTGACTTCTAAACCACTGGTTAATCTTGTTCTTAGCCTGTGAGCTCTTGACAATACTGAGCCAATCACGGCTAGGTCCATTTGTATTCTGAGAAGTGACGATTTCGATTCGGTCACCATTTTGGATAACATAATCGATAGGTACCAGCTTGCCGTTGACCTTAGCACCAATCATGCGGTTACCAACAGCCGAATGGATGGCATAGGCGAAATCGATAGGTGTAGAGCCGTTAGGCAAATTCTTAACATCACCTGATGGAGTGAAACAAAATACTGTGTCTGAAAAAAGGTTAAGGTCCGACTTAAGCAGGCTAGAAAATTCCTTATTATCAGAAATCTCCTGCTGCCACTCAAGGATTTCACGAAGCCATGAAAGCTTCTCCTCCTCGCCCATTACTGTGGAGCCTTCGCCACTTTCCTTATATTTCCAGTGAGCTGCGATACCGTATTCGCTGGTACGGTGCATCTCATAGGTACGTATCTGAATTTCGAAAGGTGAGCCGTTAGGACCGATAACCGTAGTATGCAAAGACTGATACATGTTAGGCTTAGGCATAGCAATATAGTCCTTAAAACGGCCAGGGATTGGAGTGTACATCTCATGGATAACACCAAGGGCTGCATAACAATCCTTGATAGAATCAACAATAATGCGCACTGCAAACAAATCATATATCTGATCGATGGTCTTATTCTGATTAACCATCTTCTTGTAAATGCTGAAGAAGTGCTTAGCTCTTCCGTAAACCTCTGCATCAATATCAGCAGCCTTGATGTGCTTAGACACATCTTCTACCAAAGAGTTAATATATTCGTTACGCTGAGTCTTTCTAAGGGCGACCTTTTCCACTAAATCATAGTATGCATCAGGCTCAAGATATTTCAGAGATAAATCATCCAGCTCAATCTTGACCTTGCTAATACCAAGACGCTGAGCAAGTGGAGCGTAAATCTCCATAGTCTCCTTAGCCTTTTCCTTCTGCTTCTCAGGGCGCATGTACTTTAGCGTACGCATGTTGTGAAGCCTATCTGCAAGCTTGATAAGGATGACGCGGATATCCTTAGCCATAGCAAGGAACATCTTACGAAGATTCTCCGCCTGGATTTCCACCTTATCAGCATCATAATTCAATTGACCTAATTTGGTGACGCCATCTACCAGCTCTGCAACTTCATCAGAGAACTCTGCTGCTATCTCTTCCTTAGTATATATGGTGTCCTCCACCACATCATGAAGAAGACCTGCAACGATAGTCTCTTTATCCAGCTCTAGATCTGCCAGAATGATTGCAACGCAAAGCGGATGAATGATGTAAGGCTCCCCAGACTTACGGACCTGGCCCTCATGAGCCTTGCTGGCAAGCTGATAGCCCTTTTCAATCATAGAAATATCAGTGTTAGGATGGTACTTGCGGACCCTATCGATAAGCTCCTTGTAAAGCACATCCGGGTCAACAAAATCTTCCGTGGCAATGACACCATGTCCATCCATCGCAACCTTATTCTCTAGCTGTTCTAAATCGGTCTGATTGTAATCTGACATGATATCACCACCTTTCCAAAAATTTTTATTAAATATTATATAATTTAACGGGGTAAAAAGCAATAAACTCCATGCCGAAACTTATAGCAAAATCTAGACAATTTTGTCTTTTTTTGATAAACTATTTCAGGTTTATTTTAATTGAGTTTTTGAAAGGACTATTTTTAATGATTCAAGCAAATAATGTCACTCTTCGTTTTGGCAAGAAAGCCTTATTTGAAGAGGTTAATATCAAATTTACAGAGGGTAACTGCTACGGTATCATCGGTGCTAACGGTGCTGGTAAGTCTACATTCCTTAAGATTTTATCAGGTCAGTTAGAGCCTACCAGTGGCGAAATCACTATGAGCCCTGGCAATCGTCTCTCATTCTTAGAGCAGGATCACTTCAAATATGATGAGTTCACAGCTCTTGATACAGTTATTATGGGTAATCAGCGTCTTTACGACATCATGAAGGAAAAGGACGCTATATATATGAAGGAAGACTTTTCTGATGAGGATGGAATCCGTGCTGCTGAGCTTGAGAGCGAGTTTGCAGAGATGGATGGCTGGAACGCCGAGTCAGATGCAGCTACACTTCTTAATGGACTTGGAGTTGATACAGAATTCCACTACACATTAATGAGTGAGCTTCCAGGTGCACTTAAGGTCAAAATCCTTCTTGCACGTGCACTTTTTGGTTCTCCAGATGTACTTCTTCTCGACGAGCCTACTAACCACTTGGATTTAGATGCTATTGCATGGCTTGAGGAGTTCCTTATTAACTTTGAGAACACAGTCATCGTTGTATCCCATGACCGTTACTTCCTTAATAAAGTATGTACACAGATTGCAGATATCGATTACGGCAAGATTCAGCTTTACGCTGGTAACTATGATTTCTGGTATCAGTCTTCACAGCTTATTATTCAACAGCGTAAGGAAGCTAACAAGAAAAAGGAAGAGCAGATTAAGGAATTACAGGAATTCATTCAGCGATTCTCTGCTAACGCTTCTAAGTCTAAGCAGGCTACATCTAGAAAGCGTGCATTAGAGAAGATTCAGCTTGATGATATCCGTCCTTCAAGCCGTAAATATCCATACATCGATTTCAGACCAGCTCGTGAAATCGGTAACGAGGTTCTTTCTATCGAGAATCTTACAAAGACAATTGATGGTGAGCTTATTCTTGATCACCTTACATTCAATGTTGGTCGTGAAGATAAAATTGCTTTCGTTGGTTCTAACGAAAAGGCTAAGACAGTATTATTCCAGATTCTTGCTGGTGAGATGGAGCCAGACGAGGGAAGCTACAAGTGGGGCGTTACTACTAGCCAGTCTTACTTCCCTAAGGACAACACAAACATCTTTAATACAGACCTTCTCATTGTAGATTGGCTTACACAGTTTTCTGAAATTAAAGATGCAACTTATGTACGTGGTTTCCTTGGCAGAATGCTTTTCGCTGGAGATGATGGCGCTAAAAAAATGAAGGTTTTATCTGGTGGTGAAAAGGTACGTGTTCTTCTTTCACGTATGATGATTGAAAACTCTAACGTGCTGATGCTTGACGAGCCTACTGACCACTTGGATATGGAATCTATCACAGCACTTAATACTGGTCTTCAGAAGTTCTCAGGTGTAATCCTCTTCTCTTCTCGTGACCACGAAATCGTACAAACAACCGCTAATCGTATTATTGAGATTCTTCCAAATGGACAGATGATTGATAAGATGACCACATATGATGAGTACCTTGAGTCAGATGAAATGGCTAGAAAGCGTACCGTACTTGAAATGTCTTCAAATGATTTAGATGACTAATATTTAAAAAGCTCCTGTTACGGTTACAAGCATAATATTTCTACGCTCAGTTAAAAACACTTTGCTTTAGAAACATTATAGCTTGTTACCTACAGGAGCTTTTTTATTTAAATTAGCCTACGTATACAACGCGTAGTGCACAATTAGAAACAAATTCAGTGACAATCCCCTTATCTTTAAGCTCGAAAGCCTTTCTAATAACCTCGTCTACTGTACAGCAATTAATGATCTGTCCTACTACCATTTTTTCATACCTCCTAAATTTGTGTTTGTTTTTTTGTTTCTGAAAAGATAATACCATGTGATTTGTCACATAAATGTCACACAAGATATATTTTATTTTTTAGCTTTTCCTTAAGTCCATCTCAAGGATTTATTCAATGATGTAGTCAATTAAATTATCATCACAATCATAAATTAACTTAACAGAAAAGAAATCATTTTCAGCATTTAACAGCTTTAGGAATACCCTATCTCCTTCCCATAGGTTAAGTTCAAGCACTTTATCAATATCTATCCATTCAAGCTCACCTTCATCACACTCAGCCTTCATCTGTCCTGCGAAATCATCACAGGTGTAAAGAAAAGTATGCTCTGTCACATCTCCCATTACAAATGTTATAAATCCCCTGGCTGTAATGCTGCCAGCTGTCAATCCTGTCTCCTCATATATCTCTCGCCTAATGCAATCCGCTGGTGACTCCCCCTCTTCTACATGCCCACCTACACCAATGTACTTGCCAGCATTGATATCCCGCTCTTTTTTGGTGCGATGAAGCATAAGGTATTTATTATCTTTTATGAGGTAACATAGGGTTGTGAATGTCATAAGTTCTCTCCTTTAAATTGTTAATATTGGCCCTCTGCAACAGCCAGCGACTGATGCACGGTGGCTATGCCTATTTTTTGCAAAGCAAGAGCGCCCCGAAGGGCTATGACGGTATCTGTCATTGTTATTTCAGATTTTGGCATGACTTTGCGGAGGATTTTTAGTATATTCTCCAGCCTTCTTTAAAATTAGTTTATACTGTGTGAAGTCTTGAATTTATATACTTAGTTAATTCATATGCTATGCCTAGAGCAAGTTTTAAGTATATGTTATGTGAAAATGTCTCATTATATACTTATAAAGCGCGATATCCCCAGGGATTCAATGCTCTGCTAGTATATATTTTATGATATTCACATTCTATATACCATTTTTTGTGAACCAGCTAATTTCAACCGACCTTTTAGTATATAATATCATATTTTCACATACCTTATACTTTCCGCCACAAGGGAAGGAATTTATAGGATTTGTTGATGCTGAGGGTGTTTCTGTCGCAGAGGCAATGACTTTTCTGGGTTTGGAGCAAGAGCTGTGACAGAGATTAATGATTCTAAGAGCGTTTCTGTCGCAGCGTTGACATAAGTATGGGATTTCTGGTGGATTCTGTGACAGAATCCAATTCATTACAAGGGGGACAGCCAGCGGGCGATGCGCGGTGGTTATGCCTATTTTTTACAAAGCAAGAGCGCCCCGAAGGGCGCTCCGCTTATAAAGGAATTAGTATTGATATGAGATATAAGCTAAATTAATTTGAAACCTCAAGGGCATTTGCATCAGATACTGCCTTTTCAGAAGCCTTTACTGCCTCTTCTGCAGCCTTATATTCTTCACCAGCCTGCTTGACTGCTTCACTAGCTTCCTTAGCATTTCCATTCAAGGTATTCTGCTCAGAACCATCCTCAGCACCAAGTTTAGTTGTAATAGCATCTAACTCACCCTTTGCAGCGTTTGCATCAGCCTTTGCCTTATTTAAGTCCTTAGTAATCTGCTCTTCCTGCTCTGCTAAAGAACTTAACTCCTTCTGTGCAGCATTCTGCGCTTCAGTAAGTTTCTTTTCTGCATCTTCCTTAGCAATTATTGCCTGTTCATTGGCTGTAGTCTTCTCTGCCAATGTCTCTTTAGCTGCTGTATCCGCACTCTGCGCTTCTGCTAGATTGTTATCTGCAGTAAGTTTTGCCTTATCTGCGTCAGTAGAAGCCTTCTTTGCTGCTGTGTATGCACCATCACTTGAAGCTCCACCTACTCCATTCTCTGCTAATAAATCATCTACAGCTTGTTGTTTTGTATCTTTTGCATTCTCTAATCCAGCAAGTTTTGCCGCTGCTTCGTCAGATGCTTTCTTTGCTGCTGTGTAATCTGCTACTGCCTTATCAATCTTAGCTTCTTCATTTGCTTTAACTTGTGCTACTACTGCATTATTTGCTGCTATTTCTTCTGGTTTTCCATTATCTCCTACTGTAAATACACTTTCTGCAACGCCAGCTTTAACAAGATTATTCTTTGCAGCTTTATATACAGCCAATTTTGCAGGATCTGTAGAATCATAAGCAGCTGCAGCTGTATTATATGCAGTTACCAAATCATCAATCGCACCTGTTTTTGCTGCTTTTGCTGCAGCCACTTTATCATCGTTTGGATCATCCTTTACCTCACCTTGTGCATCAATAATGTCTTGAGATATAAGATCTACTACAGCCTTTGCATCTTCAGTAGCTTTTTCCTTTGTTGCTACATCCTTCGAATTATTATATGTATCATACTCTTTCTTAGCTGCATCTGCTGCTGCCTGTGCATCATCTAAAACCTTCTGCTGACGATCAAGCTTAATCTTAGCAATTTCAGCTTCAGAGTTCTTCTCTATAGCTGTAGTTTCAGCTGCTTGAAGAGCAGCCTTAGCCTGGTCTGCAGCATTCTGAGCATCACTCAACTCTCCCGCTGCTGTATTAGCTGCTGTACCTGCATCTGCTGCCACCTTCTGCGCCTCAGTAACCTTTGCATTTGTAGCTGTTTTCATTTCTCCTAAAGCAACTAACTTATTAGCATTTTCTTCTGCTATAGCCTGTGACTGCTTATATGCCTCAGCAGCTGCTGCCTGTGCAACCTTTGCTGCTGCAACTGCATCATCTGCCGCTTTCTTTGCCTCTGTAGCCTTAGTCTGCTTACTTGTTGCTGCCTGTAACTGTAATGTTGCAGCCTTAGCCTGTGCTTCTGCAGCAGCAACTACTGCTGCCTTATTTTCAGATGTGTCCCCGTCTTGAGCATCAAATGCAGTTTTCTTATCAGTAACCGCTTTTACAGCATCTTCATAAGCACCATTAGCTGTTGTATATGCTGATGCAGCACCTGTATATTCCAACGCCTTAGCATCAGCTTCTTGAGTCTTCTTATCAACATCAGCATTTGCTGTTTCCAAATCAGCATTTGCTGCTGCAAGCTTAGTCTTAGCTTCTTCGATAGCCTTATCAGCACTTTCCATTGCAGCTACAGCTGTATCATAAGCCTGTTCTGCATCTGTCTTTTCAGGAGTTGGTTCAGGAGTAGGCTCTGGTTCTGGTGTAGGTGTGTCCTCACCACTTGGTGTTGGAGTAGGAGTTGGTGTGTCCTGACCACTTGGTGTAGGTGTAGGTGTTACGCTACCACCTGAAGAACCACCTGATGATCCGCCTGAGCTTCCGCCAGATGAGCCACCTGTTGCAGCTACCTTTACGCCATTTGGAAGAATCTTCTCAGCAGGGAAACCGCCTAGAGTTCTGTGCTCCTTGATACCATTTGTTGCAAAGTGCTGGTAGTAAGAAGCTATGTTGTCGCCGAATGCCTTTGCAAGGTCTGGATAAGCAGCCTTGTATGCATTAACATCAAAGTACTGATTAATCTTACGGCCTTCGTTAATACCGAATGTCATAAAGTGCTGGAATAATGCATCTGCATCTGTTCCGAACACTGCTACTACGTCTGGATAAAGCTGAGCATAAAGCTTAGCGTCAAAAATCTGACGAAGTGGCGAATTAGCAAGGTCTTCAGCACTAGCTGCTCTACCTTCTTTCTTACCGAATGTGTTGTAATGATTCTCCAAAGCCTTTGGAGTTGTTCCAACAACTGCTACTACATCTGGATTCTGCTTTGCGTAGTAGTTTGCATCAAATGCTGCAAGTGCAGGCATTGATGTAGCGACTGTTGTAGCAGCAACTGTTGCTGCCATGAGTCTAACAAGTTTCTTGTTTCTAGTCATAGTGTAAAGTCCCTCCTGTTAATATTATTTCTCCCTCATGTAACCAGATATACCACCGTTTGGTAGCACGAAAGAGTAAAATTTTTTCGCCACCGTTTGGTAGCATCTTTAACTGTACTATACCACTGTTTGGTAGCATTGTCTAAAGAAAATCTATTATTTAACATATTTTTCACACTTTACAAAGTCATCACGCTTCATTTACTGACTATTCAGATATTACCTTTATGATATTAATATAGAAAGGACATTATATGCTACTTAGACGACTAGAAGACTTACGAATAGACCACGACCTTACCCAGCAAGAGGTTGCAGACATACTCTTCTGCAAACGAGAGGTCTATAGAAGATATGAAAAAGGAATCAGGGAACTGCCATTATCCTACGCTATTATGTTAGCTGATTTTTATCAAGTATCCTTAGACTACCTGGTTGGCAGAACCGATAAAAAGTAATAAGAGATGATTTGAAATATCACACAAATACATCTCTTATTTTTTTGTGTAAATCGTGCAAAGACTTGAACTATAAAATATTCTAGTGCACAAAATGGTGCATTAACATATTCTACTAATTAAGTGAGGCTACACCTCATCCGCCCCTTCGGGGCACCTTGTCTCGCCTCCCGGCTCAGTCGTTGCTAAACAGGCTCCACTGGAGCCTAGCAACCCTCAAGGGGAAGGCTTTATTTTTTAAGCTACTGTGCCTTCTATATTGAAGTAATTCATCTTTTCATTTAGATTAACAGCTAAATCGCGAAGCTCATCTGCTGCCTCAGTAATAAGCGCAAATGTTGCATTTAATTCCTGCATTGAAGCTGTTGTCTCTTCTGACGATGCTGCGTTCTGCTGAGAAATAGCAGAAAGCTCAGAAATAATATCATTGAAGCTCACCTTTAATCCATTTAATAAATCAACCTTATCAGCAATAGTCTTTGTACTAGAATCTACGCTGTTTACATTCTTAACCACATAATCCATATCAGACTTTGTTGTGGTAAGCTGGCTGTTCTGCTGATTAAATGCAACATTAAGCTTTTCAATAGTCTCTACGCTCTTCTCAGACTCAGCAACAAGCTTTGCCACAATGTCATTTATTGATACAGACGCTTCTTTTGACTGTACAGCAAGAGAACCGATTTCTGTGGCAACAACTGCAAAGCCTCTTCCTGCATCACCAGCACGTGCTGCTTCAATAGAAGCATTAAGTGAAAGAAGGTTTGTCTGGTCGGAAATAGATGTGATAGAGTTAGATGCCTCAGCAATATTCTTAACAGCATCATTTGTAGCCTGAATCTGCGCATGAATCTCTGACATAGCAACCATTACCTGTTCATTCTGCTGCATAAGCTCATTTATAGCGTCAACTGTCTTGTTGGCATCCTGAAGCATCTCTGTAGCAGCCTTTGAAAGCTCTAATACGCTATCAGAAATATCTTCAATACTCTCACCCATCTCTACAGTATTATTAAGAGAATTCTCTACGCTTTCAGCCTGTGAGACTGCACCCTTGCTGATATCTTCTACTGCATTTGAAACCTGATCTGCCACATGTAAAGCTGTGTCAGCGCTTGAAGCAAGGTTCTCTCCTGCATTTGTTACCTGATCAGAAAGATCAAGAGATGTCTTGATTACATCCTGAAGCTTGTCACGAAGCTCTGCTGAAGTCTCAGCAATAACACCGATCTCATCTTCTCTATCAAAAGCGTGATCTTCAATATAGAATGATAATTCGCCATCCTCAAGCTTCTTAAGGCCAGCCACGATTTCATCAATAGCATTTGTGGACTTAACAATCATTCTATGACCTAAAATAAGAACTAATACTACGAAAAATACATAAACACCCATGATAGTAAGTCTTGCGTTAAATAATGCTGCGGCAACAGAGTCTGTTTCACGACCTGCGAAAACCATACCTACAACTGTTCCGTCAGTGTTCTTAAGTGGAATATAGTATGCATACCACTTGCTATCGCTACCACTAATATTAAAGTTAGTTGCAAGATAATCCTCACCACTTCCAACAACCTTAGCTACAACTTCTTCAGATGCCTGTGTACCTTCCATACGCTGTCCATTTTCATCTGTAAGAGATGTGATATATCTGGTGTCTCCATAGAAAATTGTAAAGCTTACACCAGTCTGCTCATGTAATTCATCTAACTGAGCTTGAAAATCATCATGAAGTGCATAGCTTCCTTTAAGAATCTTTCCTGAAGATGTTACTTCCCAATCACCACTATACTGATTGTTAAGTGCATTCTGAAGGAACATAGCTGATGTATGTAATTCCTCTGAAAATGAATCAAAATATGCCTTCTTAACATAGCTCATTCCAATAATTGCAATTGTAGTAGACATTAATAATGCAAGTACAGCTGCAAACCATAATATCTGTCGAACTAGTTTCTTGTTCTTCTTCATAATCTTACCTTTCTTAAAAACCCGTTCACAATTAATTCACAAAAACAAGCAAGATTATAAATGCCATTTTAGTAGAACGCAAGCGTTTTCGTTACATTTTTATCAATTTTATTAATTTCATATATTTTCGTAATGTTATCAAACTATTGATTAGTGCATTTTGCACTCAACTCTATAACGCATGGAGAATCAATGATTCACGAAATGTGATGACTTCTTGTGGGCTACTTAAGGAAAAAGCCCACAAGAACTTGGCTTCGCCAAGCAATATTTTCTTTCTGAAAATATTGGTCTATGTCCGGTTCTTGTTTTTCTTATGAAAAACAAAAACCTATAGATATTTCCTTATAATACGAAAGAGACGCCAGCGGAGCGTCTCTTTCAAAAGGGAGAATAATGTTATGAAAAAATTGTATCTCTCTCGAGATGATTATATATTAACTGATAATTTTGTTAAAGTGGTGTATATTGTGTGAATAGTCTGTGAAATGAACGTGGGCAGACTATTCAACCTCATCAGTCACCTACGGTGACAGCTTCCCCTCAAGGGGAAGCCTCATTATTATTACTGGATTGTCTCTACCTTGATTGTGTTAGTGTTACCAACAGAACCATCAATTGGGCCACCTGTAAGTACTACCATATCGCCCTGCTGAAGGTCAAGCATCTGCTGTACACGCTTTGTAGCATGATAGAACATAACGTCAAGTGACTTGAACTTATCAACAAGAACTGGTGTAACACCCCAGCTAAGTGCAAGTCTTAACCAAACCTTCTTATCTGTTGTCATAGCGATAACATCTACTGGGCAACGGAAACGGCTGACACGCTTTGCTGTATAACCAGACATTGTACAAGCAACGATAGCCTTAGCATTAACGTCGATAGCCATAGAACATGTTGAATGGCAAACAGCATCTGGTGTAGAGATGATTTCCATGTCTTCCTTATGGAAACGTCCTTCATAGTTGATATCGTTCTCTGTTGTCTCAGCGATTTCTGCCATAGTTGCAACAGCCTGTACTGGATACTTACCCTGAGCACTCTCACCTGAAAGCATGATTGCACTAGTTCCATCATATACAGCGTTAGCAACGTCTGAAATCTCTGCACGTGTAGGACGTGGATTAGAAATCATAGACTCAAGCATCTCTGTAGCTGTAACAACGCTCTTACCAAGTGAACGAGCTGTAGAAATAAGCTGCTTCTGAACTGCTGGAAGGTTAACGAATGGGATTTCAACACCAAGGTCACCACGAGCAACCATGATACCGTTAGCAACCTCAAGGATTTCCTTAACGTTATCAACACCTGGCTGATTCTCAATCTTAGCAATAACAACGATATCCTTACCACCGTTCTCATCAAGGAATGTTCTAAGCTCTATCATATCCTGCTTTGTTGAAACAAATGAAGCAGCGATAAAGTCAATGTCATTTTCGATACCGAATAAGATATCCTTCTTGTCCTGCTCTGAAAGGTATGGGCCAGACATAACCTTGTTAGGGAAGCTCATAGACTTCTTGTTTGACATAGTACCGCCTGATGTACACTTTGTAATAACATCATGGCCTTTGATTTCTGTAACCTCGAAGAATACGATACCATTACATACTGAAAGTGTATCACCAACAGATAAATCATTATGAAGCTGCTTGTGGCTAACTGAAACACGTGTCTCATCACCTTCAACATCATCAGTTGTAAATGTGAATGTATCGCCTTCCTTAACTGTAACTGAACCATCCTTGAATGTACCAATACGATACTCAGGGCCCTTTGTATCAAGAAGAATAGCGATTGGAAGGTTAAGCTTCTTGCGAACCTTCTTTACCAAATCCATCTTCATGCCCTGCTCCTCATGATCACCATGAGAGAAGTTCATACGGGCAACGTTCATACCAGCCTTTGCCATAGCTGTGAGTGTCTCCTCATTCATTGAAGCTGGTCCAATTGTACAAATAATCTTAGTTTTTCTCATTGAATAACTCCTTCTATATAAACAAAACTAAATATAACTAAAATTTAACCCAATTTATATTAACACCAAATAAGGAGTTCGTAAACTAGAAAATAGATAAAATTATTGGGAGAAAAGAAATAAATGAAAAAAACATATACTTGGTTATAACTTATCATGCACTCATCATACCCTCATCAGTCAGCTGCGCTGACAGCTTCCCCCAGAGGGGGAAGCCTAAAAAAGGACTGTGGTCAAAAGACCACAGTCCGGTTAATAAAAATAGGATTTATAGTTTTAAGATCCCAAGTTTGGCTAGGATTGCCAGTGTTGCTGCACCGATAATAGCAATAACTGCAATTATTATTGCTACTGGGCTCGTGCCTGAAGTCTCGCCAGCTTCTGGAGTGACTTCCTCTTCTATTGTTGTCTCCTCTGTCTTATCCTCTACTGTTTCATTTGACTCCTCAACAGCTTCCTCAGATTCAGAAGTGTCATCCACAACAGCCTCATCTACTACCTCAGTCTTCTCTTCTGTCTTGTTATTCTTAGGCTTTGTAGACTGGTTGCCTCCTGTTGTAGGAACCTGTGCATCAGAAATCTGTGTCTGATTTGCAGTTCCTCCTGATACTACTGGAGTACTTGTGGCTGTGCCTGTTCCAGTGCTTGCACTGCTGCCTGAACCTGCGCTACCACCTGAGCTTGAACTACTTGAGCTTGAACTGCTACCTGTACTAGAGCCACTTCCCGATTCACCGCTTGGTGTTTCTGGAGTGCTTGGCTCATCTTTAATATCTGGTGTATCCTGCTCTCCCTTTGCAACATCTACAGCTGAAGAGTATTCCATCGAAAAATCATCACTTAGTGCGGTAACCTTTGCAGTTACAATAGCCTTGCCCACAGTATTTGCTGTAGCCTTACCATCTACAAAGCTTACTGCCTCATCATTTGATGTGTACTCTACCTTAACCATGCTATTAATTGCATCTGGAAGTACAAATAATGTCTTAGACTCGCCTGGCTTCATAGTAAGAGTAGCTTCCATTTCTGGGATTACATCAAATGGATCTTCAAACTCATCACTAGGCTCTAACGCCTTGATAGAGCTATCAATGTGAAGCACTGCATTATCAATTTCTTCAAATGTTTCTGCAGTCTTGCCTTCATCGATGGCTGCAAGCAATCTTTCAGAAGACTCTGCTGTCATGCAGGTTAAATCGAAGCTAAGAGCTTTTTCAATCAATGCATTAAGCTCTGTTTTGTCGAGAGCATCAACTACAAGCTTTAGCTCTACATGTCCCTTTGTGCCATCAACCTTTACATCAGCTGTAAGGGTAACGTCGTGCTTCTTATTATCGATAGTAACTACACCCTTATTAGAAATCACTGATTCATCAGATGACTTCCAGGTGATACTGCTACCTAAGAGCGATGTTGGAAGCGCCAGGTCATATCTAATCTGGCCTGCCTCCTTGTTGTTGCCCTTAATTGCATCAAAGCTGCAGGCAAGCTCTAAGCTACGCTGAACCCTTGATTCCTTGAAAGCTTCAGCATACTTTTCTACTTGTGCTTCATCCATAGCCTTGTTGTAAATCTTGATATCATCAACCTTGCCATCAAAGCATGGATCCCAATTGTTAGCACCAAATAGAATAGAATCCTTAGCAGAACCAAGTGGATTGTTAGAGATACCACTGACAACCTTCTTACCATCTACATACATGGCTATCTTACCATCGGTACCAACAAGAGCTACTTGTGACCAAACACCATTTGGAACTGTTGGATTACCCACTGTTGTCCAATTCATAGGCTGGGCATTTCCCACAGTTTTAGCAGTTCCTTCAGTTCTACCCCATAGCTTATACTCCTGATCAGCACCATCGCCAGATAATGCCAACCAGTGTTCAGGATTGTGATAGCCAAGCAGCATCATTACCTGATTCTCAGCCTGTGATTTATCTGGGCAAACAGAATATGTAATGGTAAAATCTGTTCCATTAATCTTGTTTCCTAGGTCTAAGCCAAAGTCATTGAAATCCACTGCCTTGCCGCTTATTCCATCCACATAGGTAATCTCACCATTGTAGCTGCCTACTCCCTTTACAATAGCCTTGGCATCACCAATACCATTTTCAAAGTCATAGGATGCCACCAGGGATTCATCCGTACCTAGGCTGGTTAATCTAAATAATTCTTTAAGGCCGTCAGCCTTTGCGATACTTACTCCCACAAAAGGTGTTGCCAAAGCAAGTAAAGTGACGCCAGCTATTAGCCCATAATATTTCTTTTTATTTTTCATCATCATTCTCCTTGCTTCTAATTCTTGTATTCCTTGTCTACTACATTGATAACCACTGTTGCCTCGTATTCGTTGCCCATGTAAGAATATGTCACCTTAAGCTCCTTCTTTCCTGTAGTGGCTGTTACATCAGCGCCTACCTCAAGCTTAATTCCATCCTTGATTGTGACCTTCTTACCATTATCAAGTGTTGCTCTGATTCTGATATCATTTGCTGCAACTGTATCGCCTACTGCATACATTCTTACAGATTTACGAACCTTTGCCTTTGTGATTACCTCTGCTGCAAGAGTACCGCCCTCTGCAATCTTTTCTGTAGAAAAGCTTGCTGCATTTTTATCAGGTGATTCTGTAAGGATAAGCTTGCCACCTACTGAAGCGATATAGTAGCCGTGGTAAAGAGCACTTTCAAATGTTACGCCCTTGCCGTTTAATCCCTTGATTGTTCTGAAGGTCATAGCCTTGGCTTCTTCTGTAGTTCCCTTAACGTCCTGTGAAAGCACCATATTATAGCTGCCATCTGCTAATGCCTTGCCTACAGATAAGTACATGCCAGGCTTGTAGTTTGATTCAAGAGAAACAAGAGCTTCATTTTTCTTATCAAGCTTGCCTGGGTTAATTTCCCACTCAGCATTTTCACCATCAAATGCACTGTCACAGCCAACCTCTTTGCCAGTCATTGGATAGTCACTGTCGCTTAATGTGTTTTCAAATTCCTTAACATAGATAGGATTCTTGTAGTAATCGTAAAGCTTGCTCACAGTTCCTGTTAAACCTACTGCTGTTTTTTTGATATAAGGGATTGTGCCATCCTCATTTACCTTGAATTCCTCGCAGCATGCAACTCGTCTGAAGCCACTGCCGTGTGGAAGACTACCATCATGGTATACAAAATATGTATGACCCTTGAAATCAAATACTGCCATGTGGTTTGTGTTGGCTGTTGCTGAAGGCTCCATTACAACGCCACCAAAGGTCCATTCGTTGTTAAGGAAATCCTCTAAGCTGTCGCAATATGCATATGCCATCTGCTCACGCCAATCGTATGCAAAGAACATGTAATAGCGGTCCTTGCCATTTACATTGTGCTTGTAATAATAAGGAGCCTCTGTAAACTGATGACCTGCCGGCATTCCCTTGATTACGCCTACCTTAATATCAGCGTTCTTCTTGTCAGATGCTTTCTCAACTGAAAGCTTATCCTCGTCACCATCCTGATCCTTGATAGAAATCATGTCCTCATTCAACTCGCAATTGAAGAAGCGAACATTACCCCATCCAAGGATTCTATGCTCTACTCCATTTTCATCCTTCTCAATCCAGAAGGTTGGGTCGATATCTTCCCATGTAGATACACCATTGTAGGTATCAATATTCTTTACAAGTGGATGTCCGATATCCTTAAAGCCACCTGTTGGAGAATCAGAAACTGCAACGCCGATACACTTGCCACCGCCGTAGCTGCTCTTTGCCTCAGAACAGTAGTAGAAATAGTACTTGTCGCCGTACTTGACTACCTGGCCAGCCCATGCACTGTTCTTATCCTGTACCCAAGAGATATCAGAATCGTTAAGGTATTCGCCCTCGTACTTCCAATTCTTCATATCCTTAGATGAATAGCATCTCCAATCTGGCATTACATAGCTTTCATTCGAAGATGTATCATGGCCAACATATGCGTAAACTGTGTCGCCATCTACTAAGATTGATGGGTCACCACCATAAAGAATGTCACCATTTTCATCGAAGCCAAGCATTGGGTTGCCTGAATTGCTCTTTGTAAGTGTAACCTCTTCTGCTTCATCAAAATCGTTCCAATCACTGCCTGTAAGAGCTGCATACTCCTCAGCTGTAATTGGCATTACATAACCATGACGATATTTAATCTTGTTGTAAGAGCCAAGCTTCTCATCAGATACAAATTCAAAATCGCCTGATGATAAATCTGTTGTAACTACCGGGTAGTAGCCCTGGCCTCTTGCAAATCTATCAATAAGTAAGCACCACTGGTCCTTGCCCTCTTCATTCTTCTCGTTAAGCTTGAAGATGATTGGTCCCTCAACTGCGCCCACCTTGCCAGGTAAGGTCTTGTCCAGGAACTTAGAATTGATATCTGTAAACTGTCCTAAAACATTGTCTGCCACATCAATCTTGATAGAACCGTTTGATTCGTTCTTTGTGTAACGATAATACTTGCCATCATCACCCTTTATCATGGTGGAATCGATAACCTTGATTATCTTGCCATTTGCATCTCTTCCGCCTTCGTGATAAAGCTGAGGCTCAGTGAAGTGAACAAAGTCACGAGTCTTTGCATAGTAGATTGAATGATTCTCGTAATTCTGTGTAATCTTTTCATTTTCATCTACTACTAATGAGGTTGCTGACCAATAAACTACATATTCTCCAGTAACATCATCATAAACAAACTCTGGAGCCCATGTGCAGCCTGCATTCTCTGGTGCAATTTCTGCAAGCCATGGTTTAGACCAGTGAACTAAATCATTTGACTCCCATACAACAATGCTGTGGCTTCCGTTGCTACCAGCTTGTCCCCAATCTCTGTTGTGATAAATGCTAAGGTCTGTAGAAATCATATAGAACTTGTCCCCCTCAGGAGTACGAGCGATATACATATCTCTAAGACCGCTTTCACCGATAGTGCTTTCGATGATTGGATTATTGTTGTTCAAATCCTCCCAGTTAAATCCATCCTTTGATACTGAGAAGTAAACCTGCTCATCTGTGGCTGCGCCTTCTGTTCCTGTAAAGTGAACGAATAAATATCCAACATATTCATCCACTGACTTTGGTGATGCAATTACAGTGCAATCATATGCCTTTGTAACTGATACATCCCCTTTACTAAATGTGGCAGTAAGTGTCACTTTTGTATCTGTAGACTGTCTTGTAACCACACCTGCTGGGGTGTTATCGTAACCAGCATTAGCTTTAGTCTTTGTGCTGATTACCTTTTCATCTGATGATGACCATGAAACAGATACTCCATTTACTTCATCTGGAAGGGAAATGTTTCCCTTAATCTTGTTCATGTCAGGAATTACGTAGCTATTTGCTACATATTCTACATCACCCATTTCCTCCATACGGGCTACCTTGCCAGCTGTATAAAGTCTGGCCACATCATCCGCCTTGTATGCTCTATCATATACCTTTACATTATCAAAATATCCTCTGAAGTAATCATCACCTGAATAGAATGACTTACCAAGGTATCCAAGCAAATCCTCACCTAAGTCAGACACCTTTATTCCTGTTTTTTTGTTAACACCGATAAGCTTGCCATCTCTATACAGTGACATCTTATTGCCATCCATTACGATGGTGATGTTAATCCATGTTCTTGATGTGTTAGGATATGCACTTGATGCTTCTACCTTCTTTTCACCGCCACTGCTTTCAGTGGTAATTGCAAGCTTCTCAGCAGTTGGCATAGCCTTGTAGAATAGATACTTGCTGTTATCCTGACCAAATGTAAATGTAAAATAATTTCCTGAACGTGTAACCTCGTTCACATCAAAGGAAATGGTCATCTTGTCTTTGCCATCAAAGAATCCCTTAGGGAACTCAAGATATGCATTGTGGCCTCCAACTGATGTGCCACCATCCAGGTAAAGAACCTTGCCATAATCCTTGTCCTCTACAACAGTGCCCTTTACAACCTTACCATTGTTGCCACTACCAGATACATCCTTGACGCTGTTCTTTGAAATGCCATCGTTAAAGTCGTACTGAAGAATTGGCTCTGCCTTAATTTCCTCACCTTCAACCACTACATTTACCTTAAATTTATCTCCATCCTTGATAAATTCTGTATCACTGAGATTGAAGATTGGAAGACCATCCTCGTCAAAAAGAACTGTCTTTACATATGCATTTCTGCATGGGTCGTAAAGTGGATCTCCGGAATGTGAAGCATGGCTCTTTGATTCTCTTGCATGATATACAATCACCAGATTTCCATTCTCATCATATGTAAATGAGTTGTGACCAGGTCCTGAAACCTCATCATCAAAATCAGAGCTTGTAAGGATTGGATATGGAAGCTTAGTCCAATTGTTAATATCTAAAAGATCTGCCTTCTCGTCTGCATACATAAGACCGACACAGTATTCTGAGCCAGTTCCTGATGCAGAAAATGTCATGTAAACCTTACCATCCTTGTGGAATACACCAGGTCCTTCGTTTACGCTATATCGAACAAGCTCCCAAGCAAATTCCGGCTTTGTAAGAAGCTTAGCCTGACTTGTAAGCTGTGTAGGATTCTTAGGATCGATTGTTGCTATGAACAAATAGCTTTGTCCATTTGGATTCTTAGAATTCTTTGTCTCATCAGCCCAAATAAGATAGTGATTACCACCTGCCTCGAAATATGTCATATCAAGTGACATACCATTTAAAATATTGTCACCACTGACTGGCTTAACAAGCTGTGGCTCACCCCACTTATCAGCATCCAGCATGCTTTCCTTCTTAGGATTACCCTCAAACTTAATCATGAATGGTCTGATGTTAAATGTGGTGCCGTTTCCTGAGTTAAGACCAGCTGTTGCAACCAAATACCAGCTGTCTCCAATCTTGTGCATCTCTGGCGCCCAGATAAATCTTCCAAGCTCCTTGGATGTGTTCTCATCCCAAACTGCAACTTCCTCTGCAGTAGATAACCCATCAATAGTCTTTGCACGACGAAGGATAATTCTATCGTAGCCGTCCTTATCACCGCTTCCTACCATTGGGTATGATGCTGTGAAATAGTAATAACCATCATCCTTGTTGTAAACCACATATGGGTCTGCTCTTTCAGGAACAAGTGGGTCTTCAGCATCGGTAAAGTTGCCTGAGCCACCGATTACACCTTCAAGTGTATATGTACCAGGAAGCTCAAGATCCACATTTTCAATGCTATCCTCTGTAAATCTAAGTGAGTACTCCTTCTTTGTTCCATCTGAATACTCTGCCTTTACAGTATTTTTCTTAATATACTTATCAAGAATCTCTCTAAAATCTTCCTCTGATGTAAGGGCATCTACCTTTATCTCATCAGCTGAAATACTTGACAGAGATGTGTTATAAGGATTTGTATACTTTTCTGTAAGTGCTTCGTACTCTGATGTGGTAAGTCCAAGAGCACTTACGCCAACTGCATCCTTAGGTGCGCCACTTACATTTTCAAATGTATAGCCCTCAATAAGTACAGCCTTATCAAAGCTTTCCATATCCTCTGATGTTACAAGATAGGTTCCATCATTTGTCTTAATATAGATTTCATATCTTTCATCAGTCATGTCATACTTAGCATCTATCTGCTTCACATTTGAAACCGACGAGCCAGTAGCTACTGATTTTTCGTTTTTATATGAAATCAAATCATCACTTTCATAAATAAGCAGATTACCTGATGCACCATCTGCTGCAACCATATAAAAGCCTTCACCATCTGCCTGTCTAAGTACTGCAGGACATTGATATGCCTTGCTGCCTAGACTGGTGTACATAATAGGCTGATTTTTATGGAGTGCCTCAAAGCTTCCATTCTTTTTAGCTGCAATCTTCATACCGCCATCCTGGCCAACAGCTGGGCTATTACTTACGTAAGTAGCAATATCCTCACCCTCTTTTAGAACAACGATTTTAAATTCTTTGTCAGCTCCATCGATAGTGGCTGTAAGAGTCACCTCTTTGTTCTTATTTCCGCGTGTGACTTTACCATCATTTGTCACAACCGTCTCATCACTTGACTTCCAGGTTATTTCCTTACCATCATATTCAGCTGGAAGGTCGATATCCTTTGTTACGTATCCCAAGTTGAGAGAAAAATCAACTTCTGTAGCCTTACCAACCTTTTTGTCTAGAAAAGCCTTATACAGGTCTGTTACATCACTGTCTGTAAGCTTACCCTGATAGATTTTATAGTTGTCAAGATATGCTCTACAATACTCGCCTGAGCCCCAATTAGCTTTACCAATATAGGTGATAGGATTCTCCCCAAGAATATCCTCAAGCTTGTTATCTGAGCTAAAGCTTGATTTCTTTTCACCATCCACATAAACAATTGTTTCATCCTGCGAATAAACAACATCGATATGTGTCCAGGTGTTGAGTGCAATAGGAGTGTTAGTTGTTGCTCCATTTCTACCGTTTTTAAAATGCTCAATAGTGAGTTTTGAATTAATATTAGCTACACCAAGATAGTACTCTGGGCTTGACTGTGGATTCTCATTTGGGGCTGAGTAAAATAACCAGTCTGTACCAGTTCTTCCAATATTGGCATCAAAGGAAATGGACACCGACTTTACTCCTGCAAGCAAGCTGTCACCATTTTCCTTGGTAACCTTTAAGAACTGCTGCTTGCCATCTGAAAGTGAAATAGCTTTTCCACTTTCCCCGAAGCTGTCTGCAACAGTGTAGGTACCTGTTGCCTTGGCGCCACCGCCAACAATATCAGCGTCATCCTGAAGATTTTCAAAGTCAAAATCTGCAATCAGCTTTAACTTATCTTCATCCTCTTCTTTGTCTTCTTCCTCTTCTTTTTCCTTTAACAGTTTTTCTTCTTCAAGTAGCTCTTTCTCATCAAGCTCAGCATTTTCATCTTCTTTAGCTTCTTCATCAACATCCTTTTGGGCTTCATTATCGTCTGTTGATTCGTCTGCTACATCTTCTGCTGAGGAATCAGAGGCAGGAACTTCTTTGGCATCTTCAGAAGGTTGGCTTGTTTCTTCCTCAGATGCTTTTGATTCTTCTTGTGATTTTTCTTCAGAAGATTCTTCTTGTTTGGTCTCCCCAGCTTCTGTTGCCTGCACTAAAGAAAGACCTGAGCCAGGTGTAAACCCTGACCAGGCCATTGAAAGTGCAAGAGCTGTCGCCAAGAGACGCTTAAAGTTCTCTTTTTGCATCATCACTATTCCCCCAATAAAAAATTAGGACAAAAGTCCTTTGTTACACCATAGAAAAAGATTCCCCAATCCCTTAATCTATGGCAGTTCGTGATAATATAGTAGCCTCAGCTTTATTTTAAGTAAATAGAAATTTCTTCACACTTTTATAAATAATAATCGTAAAAAATCCAACCTCTATATTAAAAGGTTGGATTTTATACGTGTACATAGATCCTGCATTATTAATTTGAATCATATCTCGAAAATTGCCAAAAACAAAATCTATTTATCGAACGGGGCAACTATTCTAATCTGGATCATCTGGATATCTACCGTCCTCTTTTCCGCCACTTCCTCCTATAATACATAAACAAGAATTATTATAGGAATCTGAATATCCAGGTTTAGCTCTTCCGCCTCCTCCGACAACACAAGCACATGCATAATGATGACTATCTTCTAATCCTCCTCCAACTGCAGGGCATACACATATTTTTCCCCCTGTGGTAGCAGCAAGCTCATCCATCGACATTTCTGTCAATTCATCTTCTTCCTTTAGATCATCAGCTTCTATAGTAATTCCACGTTCTAACGCCATACTAATAATAGTTTCAGCGTCAGCATTTTGTAATTTTTCGATAGTATCGTTACCTTCGCTTGAAACAACTTCCATGAATTTCTTAATACTCTCTTTCATTAGATATCGCTCCTTTCCACTTTTAAATATTCTTCCACCCCGTAACAAACTGCTTCTGGTCTTAGTTTTGATATCTTATCTATAATTTTTGTGAGCCAACCGTCTCTATAAATCTTGCAAGTCATTTCATCTACAGCCAGAACATCATCACGATGAAACATCATGGCGCTTGCTCGGCATCCACCTAGACATAATGATTTATACTTACAATCAATGCACTTTTCATTTCGAGCTATTATCTCTTCTACTCTGGTATCAATCAATTTCATGTAAGAAGAATCAACCAAACAATCTCTAAGGCCCATTTCCTGAACAAGAGGGTATTGATTTTGGAATTCATCTGACATGCTTGCCATACCCATGCAGGTTTCCGCTCTGCCTTCGGCTGATATGTACATTGTATTTCTCGCGTGTACACACATACTTGCCCTCATTGGATTCTCGTAGATATGAACAGCTGGTAATTCATAAAAATCAGGTTCACCACCGTCTGCATAAAAGAATCCACCTAAATGTACAAGTATATTCGGTAAATCCTGGTAGAAAGAGTCAATATACTCGTAATAAACATTGAATACCTCATCTTCTGTCATTGACAGGGCGTTACCATAGTTTCCATCTTTCCATGCACCAGTATCTGATATTGGATTTACTTTTAGACTGCGACACCCCATCTGTGTCAAATCGTTTATGCTTTCACGTAAAGAGCCTGCATTATCTTTCCATAAACACATTTCAGCACCAGTTGGAAAACCACGTTTTTGGCACAACAAAAATGCTTTTCTCACAGCCTGCTCAGCCCCTGGAATACCTCTCAACCAATCATGATGTCCTGTTCCATCAAAACTCATATTGATTTCAGGGTGAATACCTCGTTTTTCCAACTCATCGAGGAATTTCTCATTTACAAGAAAACCATTTGAATAGATTTGAGTAATGAGTATTTCTCTTTCAAGTAATCCATCCACAATGTCCCAAAAGTCTGAACGTACAAGGGCTTCACCACCTGTCAAAGTGCATCTAAGTACCCCACAATTCCCCATATCATTAACAATTTTCATTATTTGCTCATGGGTCAGTTCGCCATATTTAGCATCTGGAGCTGACATATAGCAGTGTTTGCATTTACAGTTGCATTTGCCAGTTATCGACCAATGCACTGTGTTCATATAGCGATTATTGTAAAAAATATATTTTTGTTTTTCTTTGAGCTCTGAGCCTTTTTCACACTCTGATACGACACCCTCTTTTACTAATTGTTCTACAAGTTTACGTTGATCATCAGTAATAATAGGAATAGAAAAATCTATTTTTCCATTACACATTTCAAGAGTATCTAATATAAATTTGTTAACAAACTGAGCTCGTCCATATTTTCTATCTATAATTGCGTATGGTAATTTTTCCCAGCCACAAAGCCTATATCGTTCATTCAGCAGATAATACATCGCTAACTCTCCTTATTTATGATGCACCGCCTCCGCCTACTCCAGGGCATCTACAAAAACCTGCTTTCTTTTTATGCTTTTTATCATAATAGAATTCTCCAGCTCCTCCAATAACACATCCACAGCCTCCATAAAAGCCATCACCTGATGCACCTGCACCTGCACCTAAACAAGCGCATGCAGTTGCGCCACCAGATACAGCTTCTAATTCATTTTCATCAAGCTCTGAGGTCTCTAAGTTAAAGTCTTCTTTGACAAGATTGATACCATAACCTTTGGCAATCTCAATGCTGGCCGTGATTACACCTTCTTTATCGTCTTCATTTAGTGACTTTAATTTCTTTTGAGCTTCCTCATCCTCACCTAGCATTTCCAGATACTTATTCATTTCCTCTCTCATAGTAAAGCCTCCTTTTTGTTGCCTTGTACTATAGTTCTAAATAAATAATAATATAATTATTATCACAAAAATGTCACACTACTGTGAACTGTCTAATTGCTGTCGTTTTACAAGTTCTGCAAAAAACTGCTGCTTGGCTATTAGCTCCTCATAAGTACCAGATTCAACTATTTGCCCATTATTAATGACAATTATTTTATTACAATTCTTAATGGTTGATAATCTATGAGCAATTACGATTCTTGTACATCCCATTTTATCCAAAGCGTCGGAAACCTGTTTTTGTGTTATGTTGTCCAAAGCACTAGTAGCTTCATCAAAAAATAGTATTTTGGGTCTTGTGGCTATTGCTCTGGCAATCATAATCCTCTGTCTTTGACCTCCCGAGATACCTCCCTGACCTTCTGTTATCATTGTCTTCATTTTCATTGGCATCTTTTTAATATCATCTGCAATGCCTGCTATTTCTGCAGCTTGCCAGGCTTCATCTTCTGTCAAATCTGGATTTGTAATTGCAATATTTGAATAAATATCTCCTTGGAATAGAGCCGAATCCTGCATAACTGTCCCAATTTTCCTTCTTAATGATGGCAAATCCATGGTGTCAATATTTTGATTGTCGTAATAAATTGCACCCATCTGAGGATGTTCTAGTCCAAGCAGCAATCTTATTAATGTTGACTTGCCACATCCAGTTTTTCCTACAATAGCAACATAATCCCCAGGCTTTACTTTTAAAGATAAGTTCTTAAACACATATTGTGAATCATCATTATATTTGAAACTTAAATTCTCCACTGTTATCATTCCGGAAACGTTATTTACAAGTTGTTTTTCAGCCTCTATCTCAGGCTCAGTTTTTAAAAATGGGGTGGCCATTTCGAGAATAGGCTTTATTTGAGCAAATGAATCAGTCACTGAAGAAACCGAGTCAAAAGCCCCCATAAGCATTCCGAAGGATGCCATAAATGCATAGTAATAAGACTGATTTAGATTACTTTTCACCGCAATGTAATATATAACAATAGTTGAAAATAAATTTATTCCAGCAAAAAAGACGGCGTTTGCCTTTATAAATAAAGGCGGATTATACTGATATTTAGCTTCCTCCGCATATTCCATAAGCCATTTAGAATAAGCTCTCTTCTCTGATCCTGACAGCTTTAGTTTTTTTATACCTGAAATAAACTGATATGAAAGTCCGGCAGTTTTCGCTTGTCTGTTCAATAACTCTCTATCAACTTTCATCTGTATCATACTAGTGGAAACTAAAAAAAATAGTGTGATTAATACAATAAAAATTGCTGGTACCGTAAGTGATTTTGCAAAACTAAATATCTGGAATATATACAAAAGTGATACAAAGGCAGTAAGGCTGGAGCCCATTATTATGTCTACAAGTGTGTTACATAATTGGTTAACTGCCAATGAACGATTACATAGCTCGCCAGGACTATACTTTCTGAAAAATCCAGACGGTAAGCTCATAATCCTCATCATCATTGCGGACTCAACATTAACGGATATTTTTGTCTTAATACGGCTTTGCAGTAATGTTTTTATCCCTTCGAATAATTGATAGGATACAGTAATACAAATCATACATATTACTAAACTAACAATGTATGATGATTCTTTTATTTCGAGAATAGGTCCAACCAATATCTTTGCAAATTCTGGCAAAAACATACTTGTAGCGGTTGCCATAAAACTGCATAGTACTATATATACCAAATCATTTAAATAGAGACTTTGCCTCATGAAGACTAATAAATCAATGATGTTCATCTTTTTATTAGGCAGTGGTCTATATAAATGATATGCTTCTACATCAAATAGTCCCGCATTATTATTGTTAACCCATTCTCGTTTTTTCGTAAAAGGGTTTTCAAACCTATATGCGATGTTACCTGGTATTAAAACCACTGGTACATTAGATTCCTTAGTAAAAGCAAGTATTGGGCCAAAGGCATCTTTATACCATCCTTCAGTGAGCTTTATTTTTCTTTTCATTATTCCTCTTGATTTAAGAATGTAATCAAACTCACTATCTACATCAATCATTTCCTTTGACACATCAATTGGTCTAAGATGATAAAATCTCATTATTTCATCAATATTACCCTTGATTACCTGTCTTTTATCCTGTATTTTCTCGGCCTGTTCCCCACCTAAAATTGACGAGATTACTTTTTTGTATGCATCTTCTAATAATTGCTGATCAGCCGCCTGCCTTTCCTCAATTTGGTTTTTAAACCACCCCATTTACATGCCCCCTATTCATTCTTTATAAGCTCCATGTATAAACCATTTAGTTTTATCAGTTCCTCATGAGTTCCTCGCTCAGCAATCATACCTTTATCCAGTACAACGATTTCATCACAATCTCTGATTGTAGAAAGACGATGTGCGATTACGATACAGGTAATTCCTCTATTTCGTATTGCCTCCACAACCTTGTGCTCAGTCAACGCATCTAAGGCTGATGTTGCTTCGTCAAGAATGATAATTGATGGATCCTGGGCTAGAACACGGGCAATTTCTAGCCTTTGCTTTTGACCTCCGGAAAGATTTTTACCACCATACTCTAACCTATGTTTATAATGATTTGGAAGAGCCATTATTTCATCATGCAATGCGGCATCTCTAGCTGCTAAAATCATTTCAAAATCCTTAATTGACTCATCCCACATTTTAATGTTGTTTTCTATTGAATCCTCAAAAAGGGTAATGTCCTGATCTACTACGGCAATTGAGCCTACCATGGTTTCACGGGGATATTCATTTCTTGTTTTTCCATCAAACAATATTTCACCTGACCATATTTTATATAACCCCGCAATAAGACTGGACATTGTAGATTTTCCGCAACCTGATGCACCTACAATTGCTATACTTTGCCCTGCCTTAATCGAAAGAGAAAAATCCTTTATAAACGGCTCATCTAGCCTGGCATATCCAAAAGAAATATTTTTTATTTCGATATTCCCTGACAATTTGTTTAGATTATTGTCATTTCTGACTTCGCTATTATCATTTTCGTCACTCGGATAGGAAATGACATCTTCTACTCTCTCAATGTTTGTTCGCATTTCCTGTATTGTTTTGCCTGCCTGAATAAGTTGTTCCGCTGGATTAATAAATGAACTTAAAAATCCCTGAAACATAACTACAGCACCAATCGAAAATTTGCCCTCAATAGTCAGTAATACACCCAAAATAAGGACAATATAATTTGCCATGATATCAAGTACAGTTGGTATTAGACTTAAAAAAGTTGTGGTCTTTATTAATTTGACAGTTTGTTCATTTATAGAAGCCTGAATTCCAGCCCATTTTTGAAAAAATACCTCCTCAGAGCCACTTGCCTTTATTGTTTCAATAAGATTAATTCCTGTAACTGTAGCTCCTATCAGTTTTCCCGAATCTCGCATTAAAATTCGGGTAATATTAATTCTTTTGTCGGCAATTATTTTAGATATTGCTACATTTATAGCTACTGTTATAATTCCGATAGATGCCAACATTACGCTCTGCTTTACCATTAATACTAGATAGAAAATCATCATTACGGAATTTAATAACAAAGGAGTAAAAGTTTCTATTATAGATGAAGAAATATTTGCACTAAGATTTGCCCTAGATTGAATGTCTCCAGCCAATCTTTGAGAAAAGAATTCCATTGGAAGTCTTAGAACCTTCCACATATAAGTTGTATTTCCAACAACAGCCATTTTTCCATCTATCTTTATGGAATAGATTGCATTAATCCACATAACAACCAACTGAACGATAGAAAAAACAATCAACACACCCATAAATGGTTTTAACCATTCTGGATTTTCTCCAGTCAAAATTCTATCTATGAATATACGTGCTGTTATAGAATTGAAAATGCCAAATAAATATGCAATCGCTGTTGTGAGCATCAAAAAAAATGTGGCAACGCCTGTTCCCACAAGCCTTTTTCTTGCGTAATCAAGTGTACTTTTGGGTTTTCCTTCTGGAACAAAATCTTCTGATGGAGTCGGTATTATAACAACGCCACTAAATGATTTTTTAAACTCCTTCTCCGATAACCTTACAGTCCCTCTTGCTGGATCGTTTATATAGACCCACTTTCCTTTAAATCCGCAAAGTACAACAAAATGACAGAAATTCCAGTGTATTATACATGGAAAACTTGCCTGAGTTTTTATGGCATTAGCGCTCATTCTATAAGCTTTTACGTTAAACCCATAATATTTTGCCGCATCAGCCATATTTTTAGCATTGGAACCATCTCGTGAAACTCCACAGTCCAAGCGTACCTGCTCTAATGGCACCCATTTCCCGTAATACGCCATAACCATAGCCAACGCAGCTGCACCACATTCAAGCATCTCCAACTGAATAATAACCGGAACTTTTGCTACACCTTTTGTAATTGGTTGTCTAATCTTTTTAATGTCCATTTTACTCCTTGCTGCTAAACAAAAAATCTACAGGACTTATTTTGTCTTTTACAATAGTTCCGTCATACTTTCCATCAGGTAGAATAACCTCTGCCAATCCAACTGGTCTATCATATTCATCAAATTTCACTGAGGCTATAGTAAATTTATCGCTTGGAATTTCTACAGTATCACCTGCCTGTATACTGTAATCGCCCATTACTACTACACTAGCCAAATGATCCTCTACTACGATTTTAGCTGCTACTGTTGTCTCAAGAGTTCCTGTGGATGCCCATAAAAATAGGCCTATAAACATTAATGCTACTGAAAAGAGCACAATCCACACTCCTATGTTTGTTATTTTTAAATAGGATGAAAGCTCATCCGGAGTCGTAATTTTGCTGTTATTAGAATCTTCCTTACTATGATTTTTCCTCATGTTTTTTACCCATTTTGTAATTTGATGGTTATAATTTTTATATTATAGCAATATAATGTTAAAAATTAATGATTTATCACGAAAAAAGGAGCAAACCCTCACTCACTTAGTAGGTTGCTCCATTTATCTTAATAAATTATTTACTAAATCTTCCCACATATGAAAGTGAAAGATTTCCACCCTCTACAGTAACATCCACCATTGCACCAGAAATAATCGGCATGGCTGGTGGAAGATGTCCCACATCTGCATCCATGATAATAGGCACATTGTATTTGCCAAGGATTCCTGTTACTGCATTGTATTGATCAAGCCCCATCAGCTCCTGCTTATATGCTGCAAGAGGTCTGCCTATGATAAAGCCCTTTGCATATTTGAACCAGCCGGCTCTATCTAAGTTCCACAGTGCCCTTCTAATAGACATAACATTTAAATCACATGCCTCTAGGAACCAAACAATGCCTTCATCCTTATATTTTTCGTTAAAGGCATCAACATTATCGTATTTAGTGCCTACCAGATTAGCAAGGCAATCAAGGCAGCCACCTGTAATTCGTCCAGTAAAGCCTGGCAGGCGATTCATCTCGTTTTCTCCCATAAAAAGCCTGAGCTCTTTTTCTTCAGTAAGATTATAAGGTGCAAGGGGGTGTTCCTCATCCTTAAGTGACTCCAGTTCAAACCTATCATAACCACTTACTGTATTAAGCGCCCCTGTTAATGCCTTTATGGCATCATTCAATGCTGGATGCAATTCATGCATTCCAAATGCCCCAATGCAAGGTCCATAGATTGAAGCTGTATCACAAATAGTATTAAGCAGGAATGTAAAATTAGTGTTATCAGAATAGCCCATGTACCACTTAGGCTTAGCCTGCTTTACAGCATCAAAATCCACATAGTCTAAGGTTTCACACATGAGTTCTCCACCGCCGCAGGAAATCAACACATCATTATCCCCACTGCAGTAATAATCTGTTAACTCCTTGCCACAATTCTCAGGAGAAGAGCTAATGCCAATACCATCATCTCTTCTACAATTAGGGCCTTCAACTATCTTATAACCCATGCCCTCAAATCGCTTTATAGCTGCATCTAAACAGCTTTTGTAGGGCTCAAATGTACAACCAAA
>JAGBJE010000123.1 GCA_017934625.1 Pseudobutyrivibrio sp.
CCCTCAAATGCAGCTGCCATAACCTCTGTAGCTGGCTGAGATGTACCAAGTGCAAATGGTGACATTGCACAGTCAATGATATCTGCACCAGCCTCAACAGACTTAAGGTAAGTCATACTTGCAACGCCTGATGTGTAGTGTGTATGCATTTCGATTGGAAGCGATGTAGATTCCTTTAAAGCTGTAACAAGCTCATAAGCCTTTGCAGGTACAAGTAAGCCTGCCATATCCTTGATACAGATAGAATCTGCGCCCATATCCTCGATACGCTTTGCAATATCCTTCCAGTAATCAAGTGTATAAGCCTCGCCAAGTGTATAAGAAAGAGCAACCTGAGCGTGACCATTTTCCTTCTTTGTAGCATTTACTGCTGTCTGAAGGTTTCTGATATCGTTAAGGCAGTCAAAAATACGAATGATATCAATACCATTAGCAATTGACTTCTGAACGAAATATTCTACAACATCATCTGGATACTGGCTGTATCCTAAGATGTTCTGTCCTCTGAAAAGCATCTGAAGCTTTGTGTTCTTAAATCCATCACGAAGCTTACGAAGTCTATCCCATGGATCTTCCTTTAAGAATCTAAGGCAAGCATCGAATGTAGCACCGCCCCAGCATTCTACTGCGTTGTAGCCAACCTTATCCATCTTATCAATGATAGGAAGCATCATAGAGGTAGGCATACGAGTTGCTATAAGAGACTGATGTGCATCACGGAGCACTGTCTCTGTAATTTTAACTGGCTTTGGACTAATATCTGCCATAAAATTTATTCCTCCTATTAATTTTAAAAAAATATGAAGAACTGCCATTGTAATTGCCTTCGGCAAGGGCAGTTCTGGAAACTAAGGAATCTTCCCACTAAAGTGGGCCCCTCCTTAGTTTATACACCGAAAATCGCCATAAATACGCCGGCTGCAACTGCTGTACCGATAACACCGGCAACGTTAGGTCCCATAGCATGCATAAGAAGGAAGTTTGTAGGGTCCTCCTCTGCACCAACCTTCTGAGAAACACGTGCAGCCATAGGAACGGCAGATACACCAGCCGAACCAATAAGTGGATTAATCTTACCATGTGTAAGATGACATAAAATCTTACCAAATAAGACACCAGCAGCTGTACCAAATACGAATGCTACAAGACCAAGAACAACGATCTTGATAGTAGCTGCATTAAGGAATGCCTCAGCTGATGTAGAAGCACCTACAGATGTACCAAGTAAAATAACTACAATGTACATAAGAGCATTTGATGCTGTTTCTGTAAGCTGGTTAACAACGCCTGACTCCTTGAAAAGGTTACCAAGCATAAGCATACCAACTAAAGGTGCTGTTGTAGGTAAAATCAAACATACGATGATAGTAACTACAATTGGGAATAAGATTTTCTCAAGCTTAGAAACTGGTCTAAGCTGAGCCATCTTAATTGAACGCTCCTTCTTTGTAGTAAGAGCCTTCATAATAGGTGGCTGAATAATAGGTACAAGTGACATATATGAGTATGCTGCAACAGCAATAGGTCCCATAAGTGCTGACTGTCCTAATTTACCAGCTAAGAAAATAGATGTAGGTCCATCTGCACCACCGATGATTGATACAGCAGCAGCCGCCTGATCTGAGAATCCTAAAAGGATTGCAAGAAGATAAGCTGTGAAAATACCAATCTGTGCTGCCGCACCAAGCCAAAAGCTAATTGGGTTGGCAATTAGTGGACCAAAATCTGTCATAGCTCCAACACCCATAAAAATAAGTGATGGAAGAATTGAATACTCATCAAGAGTATAGAAATAATAAAGCAAGCCGCCTACACCATTAGATGTTTCCTCTGGTGAAGCAATAATATCAGGATAGATGTTTACAAGTAACATACCAAATGCGATTGGAAGTAAAAGTAAAGGCTCATATCCCTTCTTGATTGCTAGATAAAGGAAAACACAGGCAACCGCTATCATGACATAGTTGCCCCAGGTCAGATTGAAAAATGCAGTCTGATGAGCCAGGTTTAACAATGTCTCTCCAACGTAACTCATGTGTAATCCTCCTATTAGTTCATAGTTGCAAGTAATGCGCCAGCGTCAACCTGCTGACCTTCGTTGCAGTTGATTGATGCAACAGTACCATCCTGTGGTGCAACAACAGGTGTCTCCATCTTCATAACCTCAAGAACAACAACTGGATCACCCTTCTTTACAGCTGTACCAGCAGCAGCTGCAATCTTAACAACCTTACCAGCTGCACCAGCTTCAATCTTAACAGCGCCAGCTGAACCAGTGCTTGCAGGTGCTGCAGGAGCAGCTGCCTTAGGTGCAGCGGCAGGTGTTACAGGAGAAACTCCTGAGCCTCCCTTATCTTCTACAGTTACATCATAAACTGTTCCATTAACAGTAATTGTATAATTTTTCATGGTATTCCTCCTAAACTCTAACGTCTTTTCTTAATTGAACGAACTACAAACGAATCTGTAGAAGCGCCTGTGCTTGCAGCAATTGCGGCAGCGATAACTGCTACTAACTGCAAATCATCTGTTTCATTTTTAACTGGTGCAGATACAGCTGCTACAGGTGCCTGGGCTACTGCCTCTTCCTTAGCCTTTGCTCTGTTCTGAACCTTAGAAATAAGCTCGAAGCTCTTAATAATACCAGACATTACAATAAGCATTGCAAATACAATAAGGATACCCATTACTGTATTAAGACCTGCCTTAGCCATTGTTTCGCCAAGAGAATATACAGGCTCGATATTGATAGCAGTTGCACCGCTCTTCATATCATTTGCATTAAATACAACTGTAAGCTTTAAATCTCTCTTTGAATAATGTCCGATAAGTGTTGCTGTAATTGTTTTACCTGACTTTGCTACATCAAATGCCTTGGTTCCGCCAATGTTGAAGCTTCCAATATTGACACCACCAACTACTGCATTGTTATCATAGTAATCTACGAAATCACCCTTTAAGCTATAGCATTCTTTCCAATCAGCAAACAAGCCAGCTGAGACCTGATCATCTGAGCTTTCAGCCTGTGTAATATAGCTATCTGCTGTAAGGTCATCAATCTGCTCTAACTGAGACATTGTATTCTTAAGCATTGATTCGTAGTTTTCAACAGGAAGACCACCGATAGTATTATCAGCATTACTTCCACAAGCAGTAAGGCCAAGCATTAAAGCCAAGGTGCATAAAACCATTAATAAATTTTTTCTCATAATGTTTCACCTTCCTGCTCTAAAAGAACATTTCAAATCCTGCAATAATGTATTTTCTAGCATCTGCCATAGAAACAATTCTATCAATATGTCCGTGTGCAGCTGCTGTAAGTGCACTATCCTGAAGTTCAGCGTAACTCTTTTCAATAGCTGCCGCATCTGTGCCATTATCTGCAAGAATCTTAGCTGCCTTAGAAGCTTCCATAGCACCTACTGATGTTGAATCGAAAGCATATACTAAATCAGCTCCAAGTGCCTTAGAGTTCATGAGAACATAAGGAGTACCATAAGCCTGCTTTGTAATAAGGTTAAGCTTTGGTACGCTAGCATCAACAAATCTCTGTGTCATCTGTGAAAGAGCTCTTGGAAGACGTCTTTCCTGGCACTTGCAAGACTTGAATGCTGCAACATTTGTAATAGAAAGAACTGGGATTTCGTACATATCGCAAAGATCAACGAAATCAGCTGCCTTCTCACAGCCTGCTGCTGAAAGATAAGCCTCTCCATCTATTTCACGGTTACCAACCACACCGATTGTTACACCGTCAAGCTTCATAAGACCTGTAACCATTTCCTTGGCAAAACCAGCCTTAAGCTCGATAAACTGTCTGTTATCTGCAAGCTCTGTTGCAACTAAAGCTGCATCTGTAAGCTTGCTCTCAAGTCCCTCTGCTGCTCTGTTAAGATCATCAGATGCCTCAACAATGTCATTAGGAATCATAGAGATAACCTGTCTCATTGAAGCAACAACCTCTGAAAGGGAACCAACACAATCTACTGTACCAGCCTCTTCAAACTGGAACTTAGCAGATGAAGTATCACAATCATTGCCAGTAATAGTATCTGGTGAATTGATGTAAAGTGAAGCGCCATCAACCATAAATGTGAAATCTGCAAGTGAAGGAAGAACTGAAAGTCCACCACCGCAGTTGCCAGCTACACACATAAGCTGAGGAATAACCCCCTTAACATCAGCTGCTCTCTCGATTACTGAACCAAGTGCCTCAAGAGCATCAAAAGACTCCTGTAAACGAACACCACCGCAATCAATAAAGCCAATTACTGGAGCTCCAACCTTAAGAGCCATGTCATAAAGAGAAAGAATCTTCTTAGCATGCATCTCACCAATTGTTCCGCCTAAAACATCGGCATTCTGGCTGAATACGAAAACTAAGGTTCCGTCTACAAGACCATGTCCAATAATTACACCATCTGATGGTTCTTTTTTTGCATTCAGGTTAAAATCTGTGTTTCTGCTTGTAACTAATGACTGCAACTCAACGAAGCTGTTTTCGTCTAACAAAGCATTGATTCTAGCCTGAGCCTGATTTGAATCACTACCCATCTTATACCTCCATTTATATAAATTATTTCAAAATTTCTCGCAAGTATAATGATATCGTTTTTGCCCCACATTTTCAATGCAGTTGTGTTAAAATAATGTTAAAAATGTGTCAAAAAAACCACCCTAAAATTTGGGTGGTTTTTTGATTGACAATTAGATTATTACCTCTACATTATTGGCTTCGTTTTCAGCCTCCTGCTTGAACTCTTCTATCTGAGTCTGAGAGAGCTCTGGAAGATCTTCAATGGAGCTTACACCAAAAGAACGTAAAAATTCCTCTGTAGTGCCAAAAAGCATAGGACGACCTGGAGCATCAAGACGACCAAGTTCTGTACAAAGTCCAAATTCTACAAGCTTAGATACTGCAAAATCGCAGGAAACGCCTCTAATTTTTTCTATCTCAGATTTAGTGATAGGCTGTTTATAGGCAATGATAGAAAGAGTCTCTAGAAGAACATCTGTAAGCACATATTTCTTTGGCTGCTTGGCAATTCGAATAAGATACTCATAAATATCAGGGCTAGTACACATCTGGTAAGCCCCATCTATTTCTGTAATAGTAATACCTCTATTATCCTTTTCATAATCTGCCTTAAGTGCTTCGATTGCCTCAACAACCTCTTTATCATCTATCTCAAGAGCCTTTGCAATCTTAGATGGTTCAACTGTGCCACCCATTGCAAACAAAATGCCCTCAACTATATTTTTAATCTCTGCTAATTCCATAATCTCTCCATGTATTCTATGCAGCTATCTTTGATTCAATAACAATATCTGCAAATGTATCCTCCTGAGCGATATTAATCTGCCCAGCCTTCATCATCTCTAGTATGCACAGGAATGTAACAATGACCTCTGTCTTAGAGTGTGCAGCCTCAAGAAGATTTCTAAAGCTAAAAGTATTATGAGCCTTGGCAAATGCAATAGTCCATTCCATCTTCTGCTCAAGGGAAACCTCTTCCTTTTTAATCTTACCAAATGTAGAACGAATTGGATCACGTCTATTATCCTGTCTCTTAAGAACCTGATTGAAAATATCATTAAGCTTATTGAGTGTTAAATCGCCCATAAGCTCTTCTAAATCAACAGGCTGCTCGTACTTAAGAACCTCCTCGGGAATAGTAGGCTCCTTATAAAACACAAGGCTTGCATCCATTTGCCTATCTCTAAGCTGATAAGAAATAGTCTTGTACATCTTGTACTCTAACAACTGCTGTACAAGCTCTGCACGTGGATCCTCTTCTTCGGCGTTCTCTTCTTCCTTTTTTTCGCGAGGCAGAAG
>JAGBJE010000011.1 GCA_017934625.1 Pseudobutyrivibrio sp.
GGTCTGGTAAGAAATTAATCTTTGTACCATGCTTAGTTGTCTTGGAAATCTTTGGAAGAAGTCCATCCACCAGCTTTTCAACTGGTACACCTCTTTCGTATCTATCGTGATGAACGTAGCCATCTCTGGAAATATCTACAGTCATATATGTACTAAGGGCATTAACAACAGATGAACCTACACCGTGAAGACCACCACTTGTTTTGTATACACTGTCATCAAACTTACCACCAGCATGAAGTGTACTAAAAACAAGACGTGCAGCAGGAACTCCCTTTGCGTGAAGGCCTACTGGAATACCTCTACCATTATCCTCAACTGTACAGCTTCCATCCTTTTCAAGTGTGACATAGATTGTGTCACACTCACCAGCTAAATGCTCATCTACTGAGTTATCTACGATTTCGTAAATAAGATGATTCAAGCCCTTTCTAGATGTGGAACCAATATACATACCAGGCCTCTTTCTAACGGCCTCAAGTCCCTCTAATACAGATATGCTACTTTCATCATAAGTAACCTTTTTTGCCATAAAACTTACTCTCTTTCAAATATTTAATAAAACAGCTAAAGGCGTCTGGGTAATCCAGGCGCCAAAAAAATACTTTAGTGTTTTCCAGTAGAACCAAATCCGCCCTCGCCGCGAACTGTATCAGTAAGCTCTTCAACTTCGTTAAAGTCAACTGATAAAAATGGAACTACCACAAGCTGAGCTATTTTCTGCTCAGGTGTCACAACTCTTTCAGTCTCTCCATCGTTATGGAGTGCTACCTTTATTTCTCCCCTGTAGTCTGAATCTACAACACCTACACAGTTGGCAGGTCTAAGTCCTTCCTTTGCAGAAAGACCACTTCTTGCAAAAATACCTCCGAAATACCCAACTGGTATCTCCATAGCAAGACCAGTACCAATCATTCTAGTCTCGTGAGGTGCTATAGTAACAGCCTCTGTAATATCTGCAAACAAATCATAGCCTGCCGCAAGTGCTGAGCCTCTGTCAGGAAGCCTTGCAGAGTCTGTTAAACGCTTAATACTAATTTCCATTATTTAATTCTCCCTATCTTTAGTCACAGGCAAGAACAATCTGCCCTAGCTTAAGTGATTGAGGAACATCAATAACACGTTGATTAATGCTGCCTCTCCATTTAGCCTGTAAATCTATCTTATCAATTTCAAATTCTCCGTCAACCAGAACATCCAAATAATTTATAATTTCCAGTTCTTTTACCTGCTCAAAAGTAAAACCTGTGTAGAGCCAGACGGTCTTCCCGGGAAATCTCTCCCTAATCTCCCGGGCAAGCTCCGTCACTTCCTGCCTATTGGCAGGAAACAGTGGGTCACCACCACTAAAAGTTATACCTGATATATAGTCGCGAGATAAAGACTCGTACAATTCTTCTTTTGCTGCATCATCAAATTTGATGCCGCTTTCAGGATCCCAAGTCTGAGGATTCTGACATTCCTTGCAATGATGGTCGCAGCCTGATACCCAAAGTACCACACGTAAGCCATCACCATTTAGCATATCGTCTTTTGTAATATTATGGTAATTCATTATGTCTATTCTCCCTAGTCCGCAATTTACATGGATTTACGATCCGCTATTTCAGCCATCTTTGCTTCGTTAAGTCGGGTGTCGCCCTTTACACGTGAATATGATAAATATCCATTCATTCGGTCAATCTTTGTAAGATTCTTGCTGCCGCAAACTGGACAAACATCCATCTCAAGCTCCTCATGACCACAATCATCGCAATATGAAAGGGAAAGGTTAACTCCCTCGTAGAAGCCCTTATCCATAGCGCGACGCACTAATGTCTTAACAGCCTCACGGTTGTAGTTGATTGGATAACGAACATACTGAATCTTTCCACCATTTGAAAGCTCCCAGAAACGTCCCTCTAAATCCTGCTTTTGGATTGGTGTAATATCCTCTGTAACATGGCAGTGGAATGAGTTAGATACATAAGGTCTATCTGATACATTCTCTACAAGGCCATATTTATTTCTAAACTGTTTAATCTGTAAGCCACAAAGATTTTCAGCTGGTGTACCGTAGATAGCATAAAGATTGCCATCCTCTTCCTTAAACTGATTAACTTTTTCGTTTATATGCTTAAGAACCTCTAGTGCAAATTCTCCATCCTCAACAAGGGATTTGCCATTATAAAGCTCCTGAAGCTCATTAAATGCTGTAATTCCAAAGGATGCTGTAGCAGCCTTTAAAAGTGGCTTAATCTTATCGTGAAAACCAAGATGACCGCCGTAGAATCCACCCTCGCAATATGCTAAAGGATTTGTAGATGCACGCATCTCTCCAAGATAAGCATACGTACGAATGTGAAGCTTTCTAATCATCTCTAAGTAGTAATCAAGTACCTCATAGAAATCTCTTGATTCCTGACGAGACTTAGCAAGAATCATTGGAAGATGAAGTGAAACTGCACCAATGTTAAATCTACCGATGAATACTGGCTCATCATTTTCATCTGCTGGCTTCATGCCACCTCTTTCATACCATGGTGAAAGGAAAGCACGACATCCCATAGGAGAAATTACCTTACCGTATTTTTTGTACATGCTGGCAATGTATCCCTCGCCAGTAAGAGAAAGCCAATCAGGATACATAGTCTTTCTAGAGCAATCAATACCAGCTTCGAAAACATCCTCAAGCTCCTTTCCAGGGCCATGAAGATTCTCATCATAAAGGAACACTACCTTAGGGAAAAGAACCGGCTTCTTAAAGCCCGGCTTACCCTGGCCGATTGAACGAACCTTAAGGCATGCCTTAGACGCCATCTTAGCAAAAACGCTGGTTCCAAGGCCAATTGTAACTGTAATGAATGGATAGTCACCACGGCTGGATGCAACAGTGTTAAACTTGTACTCCCATCCCTGGAAGCCCTGTTCCATTTCACGCTGAACCTCTGCCATTGATACTTCTTCGGCCTTTTTCTCATCGATGCCAAGTGATAAGTATTTTTCCATGTATTTGTCGTAAGATTTCTGAGCATACTTCTCAAGAATCTGGTCAGCCTGAGGGATAGTGAAGCCACCATACTGCTGGCTTGCAGCAGAAAGAACAATATCACCAATAACATCAAAAGCTACATCAAGGCTCTTTGGCTCGTTATAGAAGATGTTACCCATCTCAAAGCCGCCCTCAAGAACAGACTTAACATCGAAAAGACAGCAGTTCATGGTATCACGTCTTGCATTCATATCATGAATGTAAATATAGCCATCTCTAATTGCCTGAATCTCCTCTGTAGTAAGGAAAAACTTTTTATAAAGCTCACGGTTAAGCTCGTTAAAGATTAACGAACGCTTTGTAGAGACAAGCGCAGAATCTGTATTTGAATTCTCCTTATCACCGATGTACATGATGTTTTGAGACTTCTTATAAACATCATCAAGCATCTGTACGAAATCCTGCTTGTAGTTACGATAATCCCTGTAAGACTTTGCCACCATAGGATTAACACGTTCCAAAGCACCTTCAACAATGTTATGCATTTGCGCGATCTCAATTTTCTCAAGTCCAAGCTCCTCCACTCTTTCCTCAACAAATTGACAAATAAACTGCTCCTGCTCTGGTGTAAATTTAACCAGCACACGTGTAGCTGACTTACCAACAGCATCTACAACCTTCTGTACGTTAAAAGGCTCCAGTGCGCCATCCTTTTTAACAACAAATCTTTCCATCATAACCTCCGGGTTTTATCTAAAAATAATTGCATTTGTATATAATATTCTGCCAATATCTTGTTTCTTGTAAATAAAAAACTACTAGATATTGTGTTGATAGATTTATACTACCACCACATTATCTAGTAGTCAATAGGTTCACAAACCACAAAATAAAGTTTCACAATTCAGACATATTTACCATTCTAACTCGCTGGTTTCATCCTTCTTAGAACGTGTCATAAGCTCATAGCCAGCAGCCTTAACATCCATGCCATCAAATAATACTGCGTTAACTATTTCTACGATTGGCATTTCAATATTATATTTATCAGCAAGCTTTTTAGCTGCCTTTGCAGAATAAACTCCTTCAACAACCATAGCAACCTTTTCCATAGCATCATCTTTAGACATGCCCTGTCCCATATAAAAGCCTGCCATTCTATTTCTAGAATGCATAGACGAACATGTAACAATAAGGTCACCTACACCTGTAAGACCTGATAATGTCTCAGCCTGGCCACCCATAGCAACAGCAAGCTCGGAAATCTCCTTAATACCACGTGTAATAAGAGCAGCCTTAGCATTGTCTCCAAAGCCTAAGCCATCTGACATACCTGCAGCAAGTGCTATAACGTTTTTAAGTGCAGCACCAACCTCGATACCCTTAACATCAGGGGACGAATAAACTCTAAAATATTTATTCATGAAAAGATTCTGTACGAATAGAGCTGTCTGCCTATCGGTAGAGCCAGCTACAACTAAAGTAGGCTTGAATACAACTACCTCTTCTGCATGGCTTGGACCTGATAGAACACATATCTTCTTATCAGCTCCGAGTACATCTTCTAATATCTCTGTTTGAGTATATAAGGTATCCTCTTCAATACCCTTTGTTACAGTAATAAAAATCTGATTTGAATTAACAAAATCCTTAACCTTTTCTGCAGTCTCTCTTGTAGCCTTTGAAGGAACTGCGAACAAAATAACATCTGCTGATTTAGCAGCAGATTCGATGTCGGCAGTAAACTCCATAGATTCCGGAAGCTTTACACCCTTTATTTTATCACTGGTATGAGTATCATTCATCTGGTCCACCTGCGACTGACGATGAGACCAAACCTTTACATCATGACCATTCTTATTAAGCATAACAGCTAAGGCAATGCCCCAGCTACCAGCTCCAAGCACACTAATTCTTGCCATATTATTCCTCTAGTTTTTCTATAAATTTACGCCGGTTACAGCAATAATCTCTATATTACTACGTCGCGAGATTGGCTCCTTTAGTAATATAGAGATTGTTACCTACCAGCTTAGTCGTTCTATAAAATAATAAAATTTTTAGCTTATACGCACTACATATTACGCTCTTGTCTCTGGGTGGAACGAAAACTTATTCTCGGTTCCGTTAAGTAAGCGTCCGATGTTTGCGTGATGAAGTGCAATTGAAAGAGCTGAAACAATACAGCAAATAATTACAACCTCTTTAAGCTGTCCACCTGGGTACTTTTCTGATAAAAGTCCAAGACAGGCTGCAACGATAATCTCTATTGCAAAAGAAAGCTCTCCAATAATAGAACCAAGCGAAACGTATCTTGTTAATGCTACAAGACCGATAAATACTACTGCAGGAATTGGAATACCCATTGGGAAAAGTGCAATGATAAAGCCAAGTGTAGATGCTACACCCTTACCACCCTTAAAATGCAAATAACATGGGAAATCGTGACCAAGTACACAGCCTAAGCCTGCATATACCATGTAAATATTTACGTTCTCTACGAATCTTCCAAATGTAAGCCATATGAAAAATACAGCAATTACACATTTAAAGCAATCCCAGGCAAGTGTAATAAGACCAGCTGCTACACCTAAGTTTCTCATGGTGTTGGTAGAACCTAAATTACCAGAGCCAACCTTTGTTAAATCAATGTTCTTTGATTTGCCGATGAAATATCCCATCAGAACCATTCCGAAGCAATAACCAATTAATACTGCTAAAATTCTCCCCACTACAGCCATTATTCGTTTTCCTTTCTTTCTCTAATTATAAATTTTAAAGATGTACCTTCAAATCCAAAGGCATCTCTAATTCTATTCTCTAGATAACGAACGTATGAAAAATGCATTAAGTATTTTTCATTAACGAAAATTACAAATGTAGGTGGCTTAACTGCTACCTGAGTAGTATAGAATATCTTAAGTCTCTTACCCTTATCAGTAGGTGGCTGCTGAAGTGCAACTGCCTCTGAAACGATTTCATTAAGAACACCTGTGGCAATACGCATTGAATTGTTCTCAATAACTGCATCGATTGTTTCGTAAATCTTTCCAAGACGCTGACCACTCTTAACTGAAATGAAAAGAATAGATGCATAAGGCATAAATGAAAGGATCTGTCGAATCTTAGTCTCATGCTCCTTCATGGTTTTATCATTCTTTTCAATGGCATCCCATTTGTTTACACAAATAATTATACCCTTTCCACGCTCATGAGCAATACCTGCAATCTTTGCATCCTGTTCTGTAACGCCTTCTGTAGCATCAATCATAATAATAACTACATCAGCCTTTTCTACAGATGCAACAGCACGAACTATAGAATAACGCTCCAAATCCTCTTTGATTTTGCTCTTACGGCGAAGCCCTGCAGTATCGATAAAGATATAATCCTTATGATTATAACGAACCTTGGTATCAACAGCATCTCGGGTAGTGCCTGCAATATCGGATACAATAACGCGCTCCTCGCCACATAGCTTATTAATGAGTGAAGATTTACCTACATTAGGCTTACCGATAACGGCAATACGAGGTGTATCATCCTCTTTCTCTTCACCTGTTGGTTCAGGGAAATAGCTACATACAACATCAAGCATATCACCAAAGCCAAGGCGAGATGATGCTGAAATGGCAATTGGATCACCAATACCAAGATTATAAAACTCGTAGACATCAGCCATATCTCTCTCAAAGCTATCTACCTTATTTACAACAAGAACTACAGGCTTATGGCTACGTCTAAGCATATCTGCAACCTTTGAATCGCTATCCTGTAATCCCTGCTTTACATCTACAAGGAAAATGATAACATCTGCAGTATCAATAGCAATCTGAGCCTGCTCTCTCATCTGTGACAAAATAATATCCTTTGTATCAGGCTCAATACCACCTGTATCAATCATGGTGAAATCATAATTTAGCCATGAAATATCTGCATAAATTCTATCTCTTGTGACACCTGGAGTGTCCTTTACAATTGAAATACGCTCTCCAGCAAGTGCATTAAAAAGCGTAGATTTTCCAACATTAGGGCGACCAACTATCGCCACCACTGGTCTTGCCATATCTTACCTCTTTTCCAATATTATACGTTGAGCGCAAAATCTTACGCTCACAATGATTCCGAATTCTTACGTCGACTGATGTCTCCTTCAGAATTGAAATACATTGTTAGCTAGATTTTGAACCTAGTTTATATGATGAGTAATCAGTAGTAAACAAGCTATTATTATTCTCAAGCGAAGCATTCCTCGCTGAGCGGAGAATACATAATGCTTGTGTGCGTAACTGATTACGGACAAAAGACTATATTCGGCCTACGAATTTTATCGTCCGATTATCGCGTATACGAAGTCGCGACCGTCTGATTGTACTATACGTGTTTTAACTTGTAAAGCGTTCTCAAGCTCTGTAAGGGTAATATCATCTAAGAATACTTCTTCACCGCTTCGAAGCATAGTGCAGGATAAAAGCAGATTATCTCCCAAGTTTTTATCCTTCAGCTGCTTGATTAAATCCTGGCCTGTTATGAGGCCGGATACTGTGATTTCTTCACCGAAAAATTCGTTTGTAATTGCAACCACATCAACAGTAACCTTATTGAATTTTGCAGTGATGATTTCTACTAATTGCCTCATAAAAGGAGCTGCCAGCTTTCCAGTTGCAATTGTAACGTGACGTTTTTTCATGAAAAGAGGCTTTTTGATATCCTCTAAGGCGTCTAAAACCTCCTCATGCAAAAGTCTAAGCATTCCTACTCCATTTTCAAGCTGAATAAAACCATCATATCTGTCAGCTTCAGGCAGTGGCCTGTCAGCTAAAATGTACCATTCATCAGATGCCTGCACAAAATGATTGCCAACTCTTTCCATGGCAATTTGCTGCCAATGCTCAATCTGGTCTATAACAGCACCTGCTTCCTCTTTCGTGTAGGTGCGAAGTGGAAATAATCCATCACGGAATTTGGTAACACCTACAGGAACCACCGACATAGAGCTCATTACAGGTGCAAAATCAAGCAAATCAGATATTGTTCTATCAAGTTCTAAGCCATCATTAAGACCCGGACAGGCAACCACCTGAGCGTTCATTGGAATTTCTGCCTCATAAAGCTTACGAATCTTATCTAAGATATCTCCTGCAAACCTGTTATGTAAAAGCTTTACTCTAAGCTCAGGATTAGTGGTATGCACTGAAATATTAATAGGCCCAAGCTTGTAGGCTATGATTCTATCCAAATCTGCCATCTTCATATTAGTAAGGGTTACATAATTACCCTGCAAGAATGAAAGTCTGGTATCATCATCCTTGAAATACAAGGTTTCTCGCATACCTGGTGGCATTTGATCAATAAAGCAAAAGGCACATTTGTTAGAGCAGGATTTGTAATCATCCATAAGACCATTACAAAAGATTACTCCTAAATCCTCTCCCTCTTCCTTCTCTACAAAAACAGAAGACGTAGTGCCATCCTCATGTAAAAGCTCCACTGTGATATTGGCATCATCAGAATAATAATGATAATCAAAAATATCAACAAGCGTAACATTATTTATTTTTGTAATTATATCTCCAGGTAAAAGACCTGCCATTTCAGCAGGGCTTCCTTCCATAACCTGTGCAATTTTATGACTAGAATTTAACATACCGGTATATATTCAAAAGCATTCTCTAGATGCTTTAAATGTCCTTCCTCTATTACAACTACATCAAACCTAACACTAGTGGCGCCACCATAATGATGGCTATACATATAATAGTCAGCCACTCTGCTAATCTTTCTCATTTTATTAAAGCCTACAGCTTCAAAGCCAGAGCCCTTGGCATTTGATTTTCGGTACTTAACCTCTACAAATACAAGATATTCCTTATCCTTTGCAATGATATCTACCTCACCCATTTTACAATAAAAATTGAGCTTAAGTATAGTCATTCCTTTAGATTGCAGAAAATCTGCTGCCAGCTTCTCAAAATCATTTCCTTGTTTTCTATAATTCAAATAAACCTCTATTCTATACTAGCTTTGACTTAATCTTTTCCATATCATTAACAAAGACTAAGATTTCAGCAACCACCTCGTATAATTCCGGTGGAATTGCATCACCGATATTTAGCTTGCTAAGAGTTTGCGCCAGCTCATTATCTTCATAAAAGGGTACATCCGCCTTCTTAGCTTCCTCAATTATTTGCTCGGCAACATAGCCCTTACCTGACGCCAGGATTCTTGGTGCCGAATCCCCAGCCTCATAGGAAAGAGCAACAGCAGTTTTATTTTTATCAATTACCTTTTCTTCTGCCATAAGCTATGCCCTCATATCAAAGCTATATCTGTGAACAAGCCCCTCTGATTTATCATTTGCCTCAGCTGATACTACACCAAAAAGCTCAAATCCATTACTGGCTTTTGGCTCACCGCAATTAACCTCTGATGTAACATTAAAGCCCTTTTTAGCAAGACGTTCAGTAAGTAAATCAAGATTATCCTCAATCAGCTTCATGGAATCCTCACTGGCTAATGTCCATTTACAGCCTACATTTGCTTCTTTAAGGCTGATAAATACATCTGTGGAGCCTAAATATTCCATATCAAAGTGAAGGAATGCTGTAATCTCTTCACCTGCCTCGTAGGAGCTTTTTTTATTTTGCTTAACATAAAGCATACTATCAGTATTCTGATTATACATCTTAAGAGGAATTTGCACAAAATTATACATTTCATTTGCAGAATTCATAAAGTTGATGTTTTGCTTTATTTCATTTGTCTGATTCTTGATACTCTCAGCCGCCTTATTATTAAAGCTTGAAATAAGTCGTTCTAGGCTTTCAGTCTGCTTAAGAACTCTTTCATAAAGCTTAGAGATTTCCCCAGGCTTAGTAACATCCTTCGGTTCCATAGCAAAGCTATTTGAAATAATATTTTTAAGAAGACCTTTATACAAAGGATTCTTTACAATATCATTTAGAGTCTCCTTTGGAATATCAGGATGATTGTTCAGATAATCAGTAATTTCTCTAAACAAAGCATTTATATCAGCATCAGCCTTAAGTGTACCATTTTCTGCAAAAATTACTGTATTATCTTTTGGAAAATCCGGCAAATTATTAAGAATAGTATTAAATGAACTAATCTGCTTATCACTGGCGAAATTGTTAATCTGATTGATATTCTGAGCTTCAGTATTGTTTAAAGAAACTGTTTGCTCATTTCCACCAGCATTTACAGCAGCCTTAGCAATATTACTTTCATTTGTAGATTGTACTACTGTGTCTGAATCTGTTACAGCAACCTCACCAGGGGTAATTATATTCTTGTCTACAACAATACCATCCTTTAAATTTCCAATTGGATTCTCTGAAACCTCATCTATAATAACAGCCTCTGCCCCTGGCTTCCTCCCATTTGCCAAATTTTCAGCCGTAGGTTCAGCCACAGACTGTGTAGTACCGTCACCAGCTACAGCTTCACCATTTA
>JAGBJE010000124.1 GCA_017934625.1 Pseudobutyrivibrio sp.
ATTTTGATGTCAAGAACCACCGTACTCTTTCATAAAATCTTCAAAAAGTTGCTCAAGCTCATCGTATGATTCCACATCATTTATTCTGCCTCTAAGCTTGCTGGCACCCTTGTAGCCTGCTGTGTACCAGGCGGCGTGCTTGCGCATTTCTCGGATTCCTAAATAATCACCCTTAAACTCTATCTGAAGCTTAGCATGTCGAAGCATAGTCTTAACCATCTCTTCCATAGGAGGCTTTCCAATAAGCTCGCCTGTCTCAAAATAATGGAGTATCTGGTGGAATATCCAAGGATTGCCCTGGGCACCTCGGCCTATCATAAAACCATCGCAGTCTGTCTGCTCCTTCATAGCTATCACATCCCTGGCATCAAGAATATCTCCGTTTCCAATAACCGGGATAGATACTGCCTGCTTTACATCTGCGATGATGCTCCAATCTGCCTTGCCAGAATAATACTGCTCTCTGGTTCTGCCGTGGACTGCTATCGCAGCAGCTCCAGATTCTTCAGCCACGTGAGCCATCTCCACTGCATTGATATGTTCATCGTCAAAACCCTTGCGGATTTTTACAGTGACAGGCTTATCTATAGCCTTTACCATGCCCTCGATTATCTTTCCTGCCAAAACAGGATTTTTCATCAGGGCTGAGCCATCACCGTTGTTGACTACCTTTGGCACAGGGCATCCCATGTTGATGTCTAAAATATCGAAATTGCGATGCTCTATCTTGGCCGCCATGGTTGCCATTATCTCTGGGTCTGAACCAAACAGCTGAAGGCTGACAGGTCGCTCTCTTTCATCTACTGTAAGAAGGCTCTCAGTATTCTTGTTGTTGTAATAAATACCCTTGGCGCTGACCATTTCCATGCAACACAGGGCCGCCCCCTGCTCCTTACATAAAAGACGAAATGGCAGGTCGGTTACGCCTGCCATTGGAGCCAAAATCAAATTATTTTCTAGTTCTACGTTTCCTATTTTTAACTTATTTATCATTATCTCTTTTGCTTATCGTATATAAATTTCATACCGTAAAGTGTGAGGTTTGGATTGTAGATGTCGATGCATTTTGTCTCGCTTGAAATAAGATTTCCAAGACCACCTGTTGCAACAACCTTTACATTCTCATAGCCACTCTCTTCAATCATGTGCTTAACAATGTATTCTGTCTGACCAATCTGTCCGTAAACAAGACCTGCCTGCATAGAAGAAATTGTTTCCTTTGCAAGAATCTTTTCTGGCTTTTTGATTTCGATTTCAGGAAGCTTAGCGGCATCCTCCCAAAGGGCACGTGCGCTGATTCTGATACCTGGTGCTGTAACACCTGATACAAATGCGCCATTAGAATCTACCAAATCGTATGTGGTAGCAGTACCAAAATCAAGTACAAGTACAGGACCGCCATAAAGCTCAAATGCACCTGCTGCATCTACGATTCTATCTGCACCAATCTGCTTTGGATTCTCTGTTGCTATACGAATACCAGTCTTGATGCCAGCCTCTACAATGATTGGCTGAATATCGAAATATTTAATGATTGAACTTGTAAGTGAGTGCATTACATTTGGCACTACTGAAGCGATAATTACATCATCTATTTTGTTTGCATCCAAATCGTTTGAACGAAGAATCTCCTTGATTACGATTCCAAATTCATCTGATGTTCTGTTGATTTTGGTGGTGACACGGAAGTTACCAAGTAAATCCTGACCATCAAAAACACCCATTGTTATATTTGTATTTCCTACATCGATTGTTAATAACATCCTACATTCCCTCACCAAGAAAAACTACTTTATAATATGTTTCAAGTGCCTCGAAAAGCTCTGTGCGCTCTCGCTGCATTCGCTTTACTTCCAGTACAGAACCGATTTCATCATACATGAAATCGTCGTCGTTGTGGTCAACATCGATTCGAAGACTTCCGTCTTCCTCGTAGACCATCTGAATGGTACCACTGACCTGCTCTGTGTACATTACGCACATGATTTTTAATTCATCCTTTATCATTGGAGGTAAGCCCTCGAATTCAGGATTGAGATAAAATTTTTTGGTGTAGCAGCTGGCGCCACATAAAACTGTTTCTTCCATCATACATACCCGTAAATGCCGCGAACTGAGACTTCGCCGGTTCTTATTATTTGTTCTTTGCCTTCTACTTCTACTAGCAATTCGCCCTTAACGTTAATTCCTTTTGCGATTGCTTCGTAAGAATTTTCCTGAGCTTCTATTCTAACACGTTCTCCCAAGTTGGCAAGGTTTCTTTCATATTCTTCTTTGAGACCTGACATATCCTGGGTAGTAATGAAGATATTATAGTACTTTTTAAAGCTCTCCCAGATGGCCTGTGTTAGCTCATTTCGGTGACCTGTTTCAGTGCCACAGCCCGCCTTGATTAGCTCTAAATCCACCGATGTAGCCTTAAATGCAATCTCTTCATCAAAGCTTTTGTTGTGAACATTCACGCCGATTCCTACAACCACATACCAGACGCTGCCTTCTCGCATTTCCATTTCGGTAAGGATTCCACAAATCTTTTTGCCGTCTAGCACTATGTCGTTAGGCCATTTGATTTTACCATCCAGGCCATAAAGCCTGTAGATTGCATCCCTCACAGCCATGGCCGCTACCACAGTGATGGTAGGAATAGCATCTAAAGATATATCTGCCGGTGTAAGTAGCATAGATGTTGCAATGGAATCATGCTTTGGGGATTCCCACTTGCGTCCTATTCTGCCCTTGCCTGCTGTCTGGGTGCCTGCGGATATTACAAGCCCCTGCTTCTCGCCAGCGCGGGCTCTTTCTTTTATTCTGTCGTTGGTGGAATCCACTGAATCGTAGTATTCTAGTCTAATATTATCTAACATCACCTAATGTTGCGTACATAACCGCCTTGATTGAGTGCATTCTGTTTTCTGCCTCATCAAATACAATTGAACGCTCGCTTTCAAAAATTTCATCTGTAACTTCCATGCAATCCAAGCCGAACTTCTTGTGAATCTCTTCACCGATTGTAGTGTTCAAATCATGGAATGCAGGCAGACAATGCATAAACTTAGCATTTGGCTTTGCATAAGAGAAAGCCTCAGCATTTACCTGATATGGGCTTAGCTCCTTGATTCGCTCTTCCCATACCTCATCAGGCTCACCCATCGAAACCCACACATCAGTATAGATAACATCTGCGTCCTTGCAGCCAGCGGCCACATCAGATGTTAATGTGATAGTTGCTCCTGTTTCCTTAGCAATCTCCTCGCACTTTGCTACAAGCCATTTCTCCGGGAAATATTTCTCATTTGTACAAGCTACAAAATCCATTCCAAGCTTTGCGCATGTAACCATAAGGGAATTGCCCATGTTATATCTAGCATCTCCCATGTAGACGAACTTGATGCCCTTAAGCTTGCCAAAATGCTCCTTGATAGTCATCATATCCGCAATCATCTGAGTAGGATGGGATTCGTTAGTAAGGCCATTCCAAACTGGCACTCCAGCATACTTTGCAAGAGCCTCTACCTTTTCC
>JAGBJE010000012.1 GCA_017934625.1 Pseudobutyrivibrio sp.
ACACCTCATCCGGCCTTTGGCCACCTTCCCCTCAAGGGGAAGGCTTTTTTATTGTTTTGCTCCTATTTCCATTAATAGGTTGATGAGTTCGATATCCGATTCCTGGACGCGAAGATTTGTTTCAATTTTCTCTCCGTTAGGATCTGTGATGGCAATTTCAATGACTGAACCTGGAGTCATAGCCTTGCCCCTTGCTGCATTAAAAAATGGTAAAAGCTTTGGGTGATTTGAATTAAATTTTGCTGCTGCACTTCTTACTCTTAATAAATCTGCTGGATTAAATGCCATAATATTTATTCTCCTATAATATGTATTTACGAAGTAGCTTTCGAAGCTCCTCCTCCTTGATTGGCTTTTCGATATAGTCGTCAAAGCCAAGGCGCTCATACTCTTCTTTAGCGCCAACCACTGCATTAGCTGTCTGCATGATAAGAGGTGTATCCTTGTTAGGATTGCTTTCCAGGGAATCAAGTATGCCCTTAAGCTCAACTCCATCCATGCCAGGCATTAAATGGTCAATAAATATCATATCATATTTTGTGCTTTTTATCTTCTCAATTGCTTCAGCTCCACTAATTGCTGTATCCACAGCAATATCAGTGTTCTTCAGTAACATAGAAAATACACGCAGGTTTATAGCAACATCATCTATTACTAAAATCTTTCCTAATATATCAAAGACCTCATGACGGTCGGCCACACGTCTGTCTCCGTTTGGACCCATAGAAAATACTCCGCATGGCTCTATCGAACGAATTTCCTGTGGAATTACCACTGTAAATGTGGTACCCTTACCGACCTCTGACTCAACAGATATTGAACCATCCATTAAATCTATCAATTGTTTTGTTATTGTAAGACCCAATCCTGTGCCCTCAATCTTTTTGTGTTGAAATTCATTAACTCTCCTAAAGGAATCAAACAGGTATGGTATATTCTCCTCTTCTACGCCAATACCAGTATCAGCTACCTTGACTATTAACAGAAGTCTTCCTTCAAAAATCTTTCCATTTACACTAAGTGTTATTCTACCTTCCGGTGTATACTTAACTGCATTTGTTAGAAGATTGGTGATAACCTGAATAATCCTCTCCTTATCTCCCCTTAAAACTGATGGCAGGACGTCACTCATATCTACCTCAAAGGCTAATCTGCTTGCCTTTGCTCTAGGACGAACTAGCGCATAGCACTCTCTGACCATGTCTAAAAGCTCATAATCCTCTTCCTCAATTTCAATTTTTCCTGCATTAACCTTGGCAAGGTCAAGCACCTCGTTTACTATGCTAAGCAGGTAGTTTCCTGCGCCATTTACATCTCTGGCGTAATCAAGAATATTCTCCTCCTTGCTCTCCCTTAGAATCATCTTATTCATTCCAAGAATAGCATTGATTGGCGTACGCATTTCATGGGACATTCTTGTAAGGAATGCGGTGCTTGCCTCCTGGGCCTGAACTGCTGCATACATATCTCGTTCCATTATACGCACATTGCTTAGCGATTTTATGTAAGACATAACTATCATAAAAAGTAAGCCGAACAAAATTATAACTCTATTCATAGATGTTGGATGATTTTTGTAGGCTATGATTTGCACAACTCCTGCAATCATAGCACCTATAATACCAACTGTTTCTGGCAACAGCCTTTTTATGTAGCCCTGAATAAAATCGCTGATTAGGGTTACAATAAATATGCCGATGGCAAGTAGTATTCCTATAAATGCAAAAGGTAATACTCCGCTTAAGTCAGTCTTGTTAAAGAACTGAAGCACAATTCCAAGATAGCCTACGAAAATAGTAAGAACTTCAGATATCATGTAAAATATACGATATCTGCACTCCTGCAATCTGTCAAAATACATTGACATTACAAAAGGAAGCATCATCAGGCTGATGTATGTAATATATGAAATAAGTGAAAAATTAGGAGCGATAAACTGTCTTGTGGTAGATTCCGAAAGAGCCCAAAGGCCTGCACACATTACTGCCCAGCCTGAGTAAAACAAAGGTAGTGTTTTGTTATATGACAGCTTTACAATAACACCTATAATAAAAGCTATTAAGCCAAGCATAATAAGAAGTCCAGCCAAGAACAATGAAAGCTTTTCTTTTTCAAACAAATCCAGTGTTATTCCAAGCTGTGTACCTATACTAATCTTATCAAGAACACCTGAATAATTATTATTGCCAATAAGCTCTACTCTTAGCATTCTTCCTTCGTCAGCTTTTTTAACAGGGATAAACATAAGAGCCCCGGGGCTATTGTTGCCAAACATACGAGTATCCTTGGTAGAATATTCATATACAAGCTTATCATTGATATAGGCATACACATCCTGCTTCTCAGAATCAAAGGATACATACAATCTGTCAGCAAATACACCAGTAATCTTCTTTTGTATTACCAGTCTATCACTTACAGACATTTCATATTCCCCTGGAACTACAATATCCTTATAGCTGCCATCAGCATCTAATCTCTGCCAGCCATCACTGTAATCCTCCAATGAAAAATCTGTATAATTTCTTTCATCAGGCCAAAAATTTTCTCCATAAATCATCAGCCCTACAACAAAAATGTACAATATCAATCCGCAAGTTATTATTATTTGATAAACAAATCTACTAGTTTTCTCCATGATCCATTCCCCACCAATGTAAGATACTAGCTTAATTGTAATATTTAATCATAGCCAAAACAACAAGTTACGAAAAATGTCACAGAATTTTAAACATTATCTACACTTTTAAATGATATACTGAATCTAAATGAATAGATTCTATTAACTAAATCATAGGAGGTAACTATGGCTAGTTCAGAACAGATTGCACGTGAATACTATAATAAAGGAATGGAGCTAATTCATGCCACAAATATAGAGCTTGCTATTGATAATCTAAACATGGCACTTTCCATTTACGAAGAGTTGGATGACCATATTTCCTATATATGGACCATAAGAGGTCTCGCTATTGCTTATGGTATTTTAGGCTATGATAGTAAGGCCCTACAAAAATGTCTGTCTGCCTTAAACTACATAGATAAAAAGGGCATCTCTGGCGCTAAGCATCTCTTCTATACCACTATATGCGATAGATATATGAGTCTCGGAGATTACGATAGTGCTATTAACTATGGGAAAATGGCTCTTCAAGATTTGGAAGACCACGGAACAGAATTTCCAAATGAGCCCCACTCCTATATGGTTGCCTGCATGAATTTGGCTTATTCTTATTTGCATATTCACAGATATCAGGATGCTGAAAACTTCTTAAAAAGAGCAGGTGAAATTGCCAAAAAGAACGATATGCATCATCACGACTTAAGCCTTTCTGTCCTTAATGCTAATCTTCATTACCATCTTAAGGATGAGCAATATGTTTACGACCACATAGACGAGCTAGTTACCTTTGTAAAAAATTCAATGATAACGATACAAGATTACATTCAGGATTTAAGACTTCTGATTGAAACCTTCTGCGGCATGAAGGAATTTGAAAGGGCTGAAGCTGTAGCCACCAGCCTGGAATCCACCGCGACCATTTCCAATGATGTTCACATGAAGCTAATGGCCGCACAGCTGTATATGATGGTATATAAATATAGTGGAGATACTGAAAAATATCACAATGCATGTGTAAAATTTGCTGAAGGGACTCTAGCTGTAAATGAAGCTGAGGCAGCTGAACATCTTTTAGAGATGGACACTGCGATTGCATTGTCTATTGCCGATACTCCTTTAGATTTATTATAATCTCTTTTATGGAGAGTAATGAATCATGAAGAAAAAAATCGCAGTAGTATTAATCATCATTTTTGCAATTGTAGCATTAATTAAAGTACAGCTTGTTTTTAACCCATCTGTCAGGGTACTTGCTTCTGTAATCAATTTTTCAGAATCCACCCTTAAAAGCCCTGATTACTTAGCCTACAATATCGACCTTAGGGATTTGTTTATAAACTACACCAATGCCGATATTAAATATTCAGGCAGCACATACATTAAAAAGGTTAAGGGCTTTCCTTATTCCATCAGCGGTAGCATAAAGGGTGAGCGTTCTGCTGAACAGAAAAAATTTTCATGTAAAGCTGATTTGGATGTTCTAGTATTAAACGTTGGTAAGATGAATCTATACGCAAAGGATGACACTATTTATTTAGTAGCGCCTATGCTTGGTGATATCTCATATGGCTTTGATACAGGTGAGAACCTTTTCCTTAAGGCTCCTAATCTTAGCAATGATATTAATAGAGAATGGTTCCACAGCAATAAAAAGAATATTTACAATTTCATTCGTAGCATAGATATTGAAAAGACAGATAACATTTATACCGACGAGGATGGCACCGAAGCTACAGAATTTGCCATAACCATACCGAAGGGTGAGGGTGAATTTATCTGGCAGCTTCTTGGTATGGATGCACCTGACCACGATATTAAGTCCTACATATATTTAGATAAACACAATCACACTCGCAAGCTTGTGTTTGATTTATCCCACAAAACAAAGGGCGCTTATATTTCCATTTATGGAAACAACCTTAGCACCTTAGAGCTCTACAGTCCTCTTCCTGATAATGAGGAGGTTATAGCTACTATAAAAAGAAACGGAAGCACCACTTATACAAATTCCTACACCGACAATATCACATACACTACTAGTATGGGTGATACCTTTACTATTGATTGTGGTGCGCTTCTCAATTACGTAGACGACGGAATCAAAATAGAGCTTTCAGATTTTACTGTTGCCAAAAATGATTCCCCTCTTGCTGAAGGGTATATCAAAGGCAAGATAAAGACTGTGGATAATATGGGAGATGTATTTGAGAATGCAGGTGCAGACCTGTCTGATGTAAATGTCATTGACTGGGATACAATAAAAAATGACACCGCCTCATTTATAGACGATGTCATTTCAAAAGCTCGAGATAATGTAGATATATTTGATATATTCGATTAAGCTTTGGCTAGGCTTCCTCTGAGAAGTTACCTAAAATCTTATATAGCAATTCGTATAGCTTAGCTGATTCATCAGGCGATAGCTGAACGCATTTGCCCATTTTAGCAGGTATTTCACATGCCTGCTTTTTTAATTCCAAACCTTCATCTGTAAGGGTAATTATAAGATTTCTCTCATCATCCTTTGAACGACTACGCTTAACATAGCCCTTCTGCTCAAGCTTCTTAAGTACTGGTGTAAGTGTTCCTGAATCGAGGAAAAGCTTGTCACCAAGAGCCTTAACTGTAATCTCCTTTTCCTCCCATACAACCATCATAGTAATGTACTGAGTATATGTAAGGTCAATAGGATCAAGAAATGGCTTGTACCTTTTAACTATCTCCTTAGAGCATGCATAAAGTGGAAAGCATAGCTGATTTGAAATTTTCAAGCAATCAAATTTATCGCCCATTGTAATTCACCTCTATTAATTATAAGTTCTTAGACACAAAATCTGTAAGTGCTTCCTTTGGAACAAAGCCTACATTCATGTCTACCTTTTCGCCATCCTTTAAAACAACGATAGCAGGTATGTTCATTATACCATATTCTCTTGCTAAATCTGGATTATCATCTGTATCGATGCTATAGAAATTAGCCTTACCTGCAAGATCCTCTGAAACCTCCTCTAAAACTGGGCCAAGCATCTTACATGGGCCACACCATGTAGCATTAAAATCTAAAACTGAAACTCCTGACTTATCAAGTGCCTTAAATTCATCCTGATTAATTTTCTTTACCATAGTATATCTCCTTTCAATTTAAATCAACATTTAGTTTAAAGCTTTCTTAAGCTCTGTTAAATATGAAACAGCTGAAAGAGCTGCAACATTTCCCTCTCCTGCGGCTTTAATGTACTGATAAGGTGTACCAGTGATATCACCACAAGCAAACAAGCCTTTAATATTTGTAGCCATCTGTCTATCAACAGCTACATGGTTACCATCCATTGTAAGGCCAGGTACCAGCTGCGATGGAGCTATCTGTTGTCTAAGAATAAAGATTCCATCTGCTGTGTATGTATCCTTATCTGTTTCAAGAGATGCAACACCATCCTTATAATCTATAGATACAGGCTTGATGTCACAGGTTACTTCTATATTACCACCAAGAGAACCTGAGTATTCATACTGAGGTAAGTAATAAACCTTATCAGCTCGCTCTGCTAAGAACTCTGCCTCTTCCTCATCCTCTGCACCA
>JAGBJE010000125.1 GCA_017934625.1 Pseudobutyrivibrio sp.
ATTGTGAGTCTGAACTGCGTCAGCCTGCAACTGAATATAAACGTTCTCACCATTGTAAAGATATGTGTTCTCGATTGAACCAGCAATCTCAACCCCGTTTTCAGTAGCTGGTTTACTCTCTACAAATGTGGTAACAGTATTATCAACCTTAATGCCTGTTATAAAATCTGCTGTCTCTCCACAAGCTAGTGGTGAAAGCCTGTAATAGACTGATTGTTCTTTGGTAGATTCTTTTTCGTTAAAATACCATCCATCTGCCACGTTGACTTTTATTAATTCTGGATCAAGATTTGTATTCTTGCCGTCCTTGAACCAGCTTTTTCTCAATACCACTCTTACATATTCACTATATCCTGTTTCGTTATTTGAGTTATTAACAACTCTTACCTTTTCATCATACAGTTTTCCAACTTTTACTTTTTCATCTGCAGCTATTTCAGGGAAGGTGAGCTCTCCATCTGCCACATTATCATATTTTCCATCAACTTCCTCTTCCAGAATTACCGAAAGCTTAGCTGTAGAAAAATTGATTCGTTCTGCAGCACTTTGATAAACTACTGCTGCTCTGGTTGCCCCGATAGAACTGGCACCTATTATTACCAGGCCTGCTACTAATACTGCAAGAGGGCTTTTTATATTCTTTTTCATATATCATCCCCTCCTATCTACCATCAGTACTAAGCTGTGTTGAGATTGCTGCGTTCCAATCACCATAAGGCTTTCCTGCTTCATCATATAAAACCTTTGTGGCCTCCTGAATGATTATTACGTTAAAATTCTCCTCACCAGAAGCCTTAATCTTAAGATTTAATTTGTCCGAGCTTTCATTTGGCCCTACTATTTCGCTGTAGTAATAATAGCCATCGCTTTCGCTCCAACCTGTTGAATCTTCCATCGTGACTGTAACATTATCAGGTGCAAAAGCTTTAGCTCTAACTAAAATATCGTACTCACCAGTATTTTTGATGGAAATCTTTTTAACCATGTTCTCAACGGTATCATCCATTGGGTCTAGCTTTCCATCTCCCAGCGTGAGCTCAATTTTTCCTTCAGCTAAACATGTACCGGTAAAAAAAGCTATGGCTGGCTTTACTGAAATACTTCCTATTATCAATACAGCTGCAGCCGCTATCAATAAACGCGCCTTCATACCTTACCCTCCATCAAACATTATTGTTCAACTTTATTACCACTTGCATCAATCCAATTAATGATGCCATCTTCATTTTCAAAATGATTTTCTGCGCTGATACCACCAGATATCAATCTGCCATCATAATCATTTTCAAAATCAGTAGTAACAGTTTCATCTGCAATTATCTTTGTATTCTTAGAAGCATCCCCCTTTACGCTATAGCTTGCTCCAGAGTATAGCTCCTTAACAGTCACATCTGAATCAGCAGGAATGTTATCGATTACTCTACTCTTATTTCCTGCATTAGTGAAATCAATAGAATATACATTATTGAAAACTGTCTCGTTATCTCTTACAGCCGTAACCTCATATATAAAGGATGCTGTTCCAAGAGATGAATTAAAGCTATCTAAGGTCTTTACTATCTCAAGAGAACCAAATCTTTCTTCTTCGCTGGATTTTAAAGAAAAGCTGCTAGAGTAATTCCACTCATCCGAACCTGAGCCAGTTGATATATATTCGCTGGTAGGTGCCATTAATACATAACGTGTAAAAGAATATTTATATCTTCCATCTGCTGCATCCTTTGGAATATATAGATATAAACCTGCACCATTTTCAATGGTTATACTCTCTGATTTTGCACCTGTTGATTTATCAATGGTAATTGTTTCATCTGGCTTAGTACCATCTGCTATCCTCTTTGCAGGTTCAACAATCTTAGTATTAACATCTTCTACTGTAGGATTGTTGTTAAGCACTGATAAATCGATATTGCTATTTGAGTATTTATCAAGCAGCTCTACGTCACCTGTCTCGGTTATGTTTGCAAGCTTATATAGATTGATTTCTACTTGTCCCGAATAAGTGCTGGCAAAAACAGATTGATCATTATCGTCGATTTTTGCAGTTATGGTAACAGGCTTCGATGTATCTACCCTCTCTGCTGCATTGGCATTACAAAATCCTATTAAAGATAATGTAAGTGCGCTTACAATACTTACAGCAAATATTCTTTTTAAAATTTTTCTATCACTCACTGGCGACTCCCTTCCAAGCCACTAGGACTTTAACCACCCTTTACATCACCAAGAACAAACCACTTATTAAATGACCTCTTCTTAATGATGTTCCTCCCCGCCGCCATATGCGGCGGAGAGTCATCATTTATTTTACTTAGAAGACTTACTCTTCTTACTTACGAAATATAAACCTGCTGCTCCACTCATTAAGATAACACCAAATATTGTAAATAATGCTGTACCAGAACCACCAGTAAATGGTAATCTTGAAAGCTTGCTATCGTGCATTGTAGCTTCTGCTATCTGCTCAGCATCAGCCTTACCCTCTACCCAAACTGCTGTTACATCATCAGAAAGCTTATATCCTTCTGGTGCAACTACTTCGTGGAACTTATATGTCTTATCAGCATCAAAACCTTCTACAGTAGCTGTTCCATCTGAACCAGTTGTGATTGTTGTAGCATTATCTACTGCATCAACCCATTCTGTAAGTACGTTGTTTGTAAGTTTTGCATATTTTCCTTCAGCATTTACTACTACAAATCCTGCACCAGCTAAAGCCTTTGGTGAGTTAGAACCAACTTCATTCATCTTTGTAATCTTAAGCTTTCCTGTGTAAGAAGTAACTGTTGTAGGTACTGGATTGTTGTTGATAGAAGCTTTGTTGTTAATTGTTGTTCCAGTAACGATTGCTACATATGTAAGTGTAACTTTCTTGTTTGCATTATCGTTATCTTCTGTTATAAGAGATGTCAAATCAATTGTAAGCTTATTATCCTCTGGTTTAATTGCCAAAGCTGGCTTTACATCATCTCCAACCTTTAAAGTAACAGCTGTCTTTCCATCAGCATCTACCTTGTATTTTCCACCTGTAAGTTCATCATTAATTACAAGTGTTGCTGTAGCTCCCTCTGCTTGATAAGGTACTGTTGCTGTAAGTGTATATGTTACTTCATCACCAACCTGTACAAACTTATCTGTAGTTTCATCTACTGTCTTACCAACGGTCTTAGGTGTCTTCTTAGCCTTAAGTGTTGTATTAACTAAAGCGTTCTGATCATCAAATCCGATGTAAGCAAGCATTGGACTGTAATCATAGCCTTCTTCTTCGGCATTAATGATATAAAGACCTGCCTCATGAACTGTCATTGGATTTGTAAATACATCACTTGTAGAAACAGAACCTAACTTTTCAATTCTCTCTGACTCTGCTTCAGTAGCAAGATAACCTTCAATCTGTGACTGTTCATCATCACCAAAGTCTGCAAATAATGCACTGTACTCTGGCACGATAGCCCAACCTGTTCTTGTGGTAGTATCTGGCTTGATTACCTGAGCATAGGTAAGTGTGGCACCTTCAGCACCTGTCACTGTAATAGTAGCGCTCTTACTTGTTTCTTCTGCAGAAGAAATGATAGTCATTGAAAGCATCATAATCACAGCAAGCATTAATGTTAGTATTTTCTTTGCTTTTTTCATGTTAATCCTCCTCCTTAACCTCTCTTAATAAAGTTTCTTTTCTTATTTCTTACATATAGGTACGTTGAAATCATTATAAGTGTGAATCCTAAAGCTTTTGTTCTTTCTGTTCCACTACCACCTGTATTAGGTATGTTGCCTATCTGCTTTATATTCTTGTAGTAATACTTATAAGTAACTACATTTTTAACCCTTACTATTTCGGGTTCACACTCTGTCTCAACACCTTGCTTTGCCACTGTTGTTACAGTAGGCTTGTTATCCTTATCAAGAGCTATTTCCCAATAAGCATCACATTTAGCGTAACCTGTAGGAGCTGACTCCTCTGTCAATGTGTAGGTCTTCTCAACTGGAATATATGAACCATCATTCAGATTCCAAATAACCTTTCCTTCATTATTATCAGAAGTACTACTTGTTCCTATATAAGCATTTCCATTGCCATCGTTTAACAGGAACTGTGCTCCATCAAGTCTTTGACCATCTTTACCGTTAGCGTCGGTTTTGTAGATTTCCCATTGCCTTAACAAATGAACTTGAACAACTGGTTTAGGAAATGCTCTTTCACATGGATTTCCTTCAAATTTATACAGCACCTTTGCTTCTTGTAAATCATTTGAATAAAAACCAGGCTGTCCTTCAGATGTTTTATTTACAGCGAACATATTATCTGTTTTATCGTCACCAATCATTCCTTCCGGATATGTCTCATTACTATTGATATAATCACTATATGCTTTTTCCGTTGGCTGTATAGTCATTTTCACCGAGTAACTGTATCTCTTATCTAATACATAATCATCAGGGAAATCCAAAGTTATCGTCTTAGTAGCGCTATCGTATGTAGCTGTTAGTGTGACATCTCCTTCCAAATAGTAATATGCTGGTACAGACATTACCCCATTTTCATCAATTTTACCTGGAGTTCTTGGTTCATTAGGATTTCCTGGTAATAAAACAGGCGTTTCTGAATTACCATAGCTAACGCTTATTCTGAATTCGCTGTTAGGAACTATTTCTACATACTCACTAAGTTTATCTACCATTGTCACATCACTAGCATAAACAAATGATTCATCTTTAATTATTCCACCTGTTGTCTCTGTAGTAATTGTTCCTGCCAAGCTTTCAAACAATGCACCTACTTGATTAGCTGATACATTTGTAACATCACGTTTGTTAGCATTTACTTTATTGGCCAATTCTTCAAGAAGATTGTAACCTTTTATAGATCTTACTACTGCCCACTCATGTACTGTTCTTGTTCTCCAGCCCCAAATAGTCCAATATCGCTCTTCTCTTTCAACATAATCATATACAGGTATTGTATCTAATCCCATGCCCACTGCATAAAACTGGTCGCACGTAACACCTGCAGCCGCATTCATTGTAGCCGTATATGTTTCTTCACTAAGGCCATCTCCCAAGCCTGCTACATTCCCAGCACTATTATAATGCTGTGTAGGTGCTCCATCGGTTAAGAAAATAATAATTTTTTCTGCGCCATCTCTTGACCCATCATATAATTCTTCATATGCCTTCTCCAAGCCTGCCTGATAATTTGTTCCACCTAATAAACTAGTTGTAAATGCATCATTAACATCTTCTGTATTAATCCATTTTCCTGATACCAGTTTAGCGTTAGTTCCAAAATCTACTATCTTCCATTTGGCATCAACCTCATCTTTCTTTGATTCAAAGACGTTAACCATTGCCTTTATAGCATTCTTAACATAAGTGAGATTTGAACCGTCCATAGAATTTGATTTATCTATAGCTAGTACAATATCTACATTCTTCTTAGTATGAATGTCATAAGACTCTTGCTCATTTATAGTACTTTCTATTTTCTCTTCTGGGCCAGAAAACTTTATTGATAAGTCATAAATGTCATTATTGTTTTCATCTGGTTTAAAACTAATATATTTTGACACTTCTTCTTCGTGCAATGGCGACTTAACAGTTGTCGCATAGCAGTTTTTAAACTTAATATTCGGAATATTCGCCTCTGATAGTTCTACTTCTATTTTGCGAGGTTCATTCGAATCAATTTTGTATACAGCTTTTTCTTGATCAGCTTCATATATTTTTACAACAAAATCTGCAAAACTATATTTACCTGATATTGCCGTTTCGATTACAGTATATTTACCATCATCCAAGTCATGGAATCGAACTGTCTGCTTCGGCGCAATTGTAAATTTTCCTTCTGCATTAGTCTGATAAGTACCATTATCACCAACCACTTCATAGCTATAGTTTGTTAACGGCGTACCATCTGATTTTAACACTTGATACTCATAAACAGTTGTTTCATCTGCATTTGCTGAGCCAGTTGGTACATTAGTAATTATTAGCCTTGTATCTGCTTCATAAATTGCGTCAATCCTTACGTTTACTTTAGTTTGCCTGTTTGAAGTAGTTATCGTTTCACTTGTTCCATTTTTGTAATAGATTTTTACGACATATTCTGCACTACTATTACTATATTTTCGGCAAGAAATCTTTGAAATCTCTTTGCCATTATAGGTAACTCTATTCAAGCTATATCCATCAATATTGTTTTCATTTATAAATTCTGCAATTTCATGAATTTCTTCTGTTGTGCTTGATGGTGGGTTCAACGCTCTTGTATTATTACCTGGAGTCAATTCTGTACCGTCTTCAAGCTGATTAACTATTTCTACTGATATAGACCTTGTCTCTGTTTCTACCCAAGTAATTACATATTTTGAAAAACTGTCACTAGTAAACTCAGCAGCCTTAAGTGAATTATTTTCTGTCACAGTGAGTGCCGCTTTACCAGCTTCTTTCAATTCATCTATCTCAGAGGTTGCTTCATTAAAATGGTTAACAAGAATATCTGATTTACTATCATCATTCTGGTTAACTGCTTCAGCAGGGATTGCTTCTTGCTTATACTCTAAAGAAACAGTAACATCACCATCCGGCTCAACCTCTTCTCCAGTTTCTATATCTATAAAACATATATCATAGGCCAAAAAGCCTTTGATTACATATTCCTCATTTTCTGATTTCTCATCTAAGGATTTCTTAACCTGTTCGTATTCTTCCGCTGTTTCTTCAACATCCGCCTTAATAGGTGTAACCTTAAGGTCTGCGTTTTCAGGAACTGCGCCGCTTACTGTGACGATTACTTCATCATCTTCATAAACAAGTACTGGATCAGGTAATCTATGGTATCCACACTTTGTACAAACACCCTCTTCATCATATTCACAGCTTTCTGTATACTCTTCAAAATCTTCACATTCGCTGCATGTTACCTTATGGGTGCCATCCTTGTTAGATTCATATTTAAACTTATGTTCACATTCTTCCTTCTCTAGCTTTTCTTTTTCTAGCTTCTCTTTTTCAAGCTTTTCCTTCTCTAACTCTTCATCTGATTTATCCTTTTCAGTTTTTTCTTCGTCTAACTTATCTTCTGCTTCTGCCTTGTCAATTAAATCTTTGTTCTCAGTAGAATCAATTGCTTCTGCCTTGTCAGTTAAATCTTTGTTCTCAGTAGAATCAATTGCTTCTCCTTCAGAAGTTACTTCTTTATCTGTAACTTTAGAAATGACATCTTCAGCAATTTGTTTAACCTCTTCTACTACAGAATTGGTTTCAGTTGTTCCTGATTCTGTAGAAGCTACATTTTCATCAGCAACATTCTGAAGATTATCTTCTGAAGGTGTTGTTTCAATATTATTCTGTGCATCTGAAGAAACTTCTTCAGCAGAATTTTCCACAACCGTAGTTTCTGATGTAGGTTCTACTACACCTGTCTCCTGGTCTAAATCTGCAAATGCACTTGCTGACATGGAAAAATATAAAGCGAAAATTAGACTTAAAGATATGGTTTTATTGAATAAACGATTTTTCTTCATAAACTCTTCCTCACTCTACAAACAGAACTCCCGCACACAAAAGTTATATTGAATAACTATTTTGTAAACTTAGTGTATCAGTTATGCATAAATAAATCTACCATTTGGCAAAAAGTTTCTGAATTCTGGCACGAATGTATAGTTTTTGTGACAGAACTCATCTTGCGCGATAGTATTTTCTGTCATTTATAACTTTTTTCGCAAAATAAAAGAACCACTTACATAAAGTGGCTCTTTCCCAGTATTACTATTCATTTTTCTTCTTTAATAACCTTCTAATTATTAATATAATGATTATCGCTAATATTAATCCTGCTATAAATACTATTAAGTAATAATCATAAACTGTTTCTACAACTGCCTGCGCGCCCTTTGGTGTTTCATCTTCTCCAAGATATTCCACTCTGCTTCCTCGTACCAAAAGCCTATGGGTATTCACCCCATATGGTGTACATGTAAATAGGGTAACATAATCCTTTCCATCCTCAACAGCAAGTGCTTCTGTTAAAGTATCAATATCATCAGCCTCAATCATAGGATATATCTTATCCACCTGGTAGGCATGCACTTCATCAAGAACATGTATATAGAACTTATCCCCTTCCTTAAGCTGATCTATATTTGTAAACAACTCTGCCTGTGGCAATCCTCTGTGTCCTACTATAACAGAATGTGTGCCCTCACCTCCTATTGGAAGAGCGGTGCCATTCATGTGCCCTAATGCCGTCTGAATAAATTCATCAAATGTACCATGCATAATAGGAAGCTTAAGATTAATCTTTGGAATAGACAAGTATCCCATTATTCCATCGCCATTTACATTTAATACAGAATAATATTTTGAATTATAAAATTTGTCGCTTGGAGTTTGCTCATCTTCCTCTGAATCCATGCCAAACACATCTGTCCCAATATCATTCTGAAGGATTTGGCTATTAAAATCTTCTGCGGCATTCCATTCTAATTCATATTCATTATCATCCATAGATGAAAGTTTATCCTGATAATTACCTATAAGTTTACTTTGCACGTAAGTGTTCCACTCATTGGAAAGAACCGGATATGCTAATAGGCCTATTCCTGCAATAAACAACATAATAACCATTATTTTTATAATTGTCTGTCTCATCTGCTACCCCCACTCCCCTTTAGTTTTTATAATTAAACATTATCATATTTTGCTACAAATAAAAACATCACTTTTGTCTCCAAAAGTGATGTTACATACAGATTATTAAGATACTGATTTCTGCTCAGAATCAGTTTTTTCTTCTTTCTTCTTTTTGTTTGCTATAACAAGCGCAATGATAATAACTGCAAGAGCAATTAAAGCAAGAATTATTCCAATAATCATATTTCGAATAAAAGTATCCTTGGCTCCTCCAGACTTAGCTGTGGCATCATCATCAATCTCTACCAAACCATCATTTCCTGTTGGTGTTTCAGTATCTTCTATAGATTGATTATCTACCCCTACATTTGAATCATCTGAATTATCTTGATTATCTGTATCAGTTGAATTCTGGTCTGCTCCATTATTTCCAGCATTTCTTCTTATTATATTAGTAGTTCCATTTGTTAAACGGCTACTTTGCTGTCTTGACTGGAAATTATAGATTGGCTCTCCGTAGCTTGTAGATGTTTCTACTATTTCAACATCTGTTGTAACTACCTGAGTTTCACCACCCTTTGAATATTGGAAAGTGTACTCAGCAGGCTTACCATTTTCGTCTAACTTTGGCAAATGCTTAACTGGAATATTGTAAGCATTTGGATAATCATATACTAATTTATCATCATAGTTGCAAAATGCTTTAACAGGAGCATATCCATCCACATGCTTATATGGAATGTAAACTGCTTCATCAGCTGCTGAATAATAAGTAACAGCATCAAGCAATTCCTTACCATCCATGTCCACATAGTGAACTACATAAGGAACTATATCTCCTACGCCGTAAGCTATAACATATGTCTGATCCTCAAATACATCAAATGCACCTGCTGCCAAAACATTATTTGTTCCAGCCACACGCATTCCTTTTACATAATATTTAGAATCCTCACCAATTGTTATAGCAGCTTGCGGATTGAAGGTAACCTTATCTCCATAATTGAGACCTGTCAAGGTAAGTGTCTCTCCATTAATAGTAGCCTCACCATTTGAAATGTTTAGTGCCTTGGATGAAATCATCTCTTCTAATGGAATAAACTCAGCCTTCTCATCTGAAGAAGCGGCTAATGTTATTTTGATAGTATAATTGTATGCCTTCGCAGTAATTGGGCATGCCATAACAGCAGACAATACAAAAACAAATGCCAAAAACGTAGATAGCACTCTATTAATCTGCTTCATTCTAGCGCACCTCCCTGTTAGACTTCTTTTCGATAATGAAATACAAAGCTATAAATCCAATGCCTACAACAAGGGCAATGGCACAAACTAACAATGGAAGAATCGAATCTCCAGTCTTTGGGTTAAATCCTCCATCAAGAGGGACCTCATCATCATCGATATACACTATTTCAGAACCACCTGGTATTGTATAAACCACTTGTCTGGTCTTATGTATCTTCTTTTCAATAGTCTTATTTTGAGGATCAAATTCTGTTTTAGGTGTAGTTGCAAACTGAATACTAAGCTGAGCCAGTTTTTCCATATAGCTGTTATCCTGTGAATTTCCATCAAGCTTTACTTCCAGCTTTACTCTTCCAGTCTGATTGCTCTCTAATGTACCTACGCTCACAAAAGCGTTGCCATTCTTAACCTGATTCAATCCCTTCTGAACATCATTATCACCACCGACAGTTTCACTATCGTAAATAATCTGCTCACCTGAGCCTGAATCATAGGTTACTATATACGAATACGCACCACCTACAGCAGCTTTACCATTCTTATCGTCCTCTAGCGACGACAAAACATCAGCCGAAAGGAAAAAATCCATTGTTTTATCAGATGCATTCTTGTAATTAGCTGTATAGACAAGTGTATCACCAGGCATTGCATTAGAAATCTGTTTTTTTATATCATCCGTATAATCTGATTCAAAACCTGTGCTACCTTTACCTGTATATGTTACATTCCATTCAACATTTTCTGTTTTTGCAAAAGCTTCCTCTGCCATTCCAACAAAGCTTGCAGCTGTAACTGCCAGAGCAAGTGCTATATGTAAATATGTTTTTTTCATCTCTTACTCCTTTTAGTTACCTTGCTGATACTCCGTTGATAGAAATTATATTTCCATCATCTGCTGCATCGCATTTAGCCTCAACGCCCCATGCTCCACGAATGGCGTTTTCACTGTTGTGAGTCTGAACAGCATCCACCTTAACATCTACATAGAATGAGCCGCCATCATAGATGTAATAATCCTCGATTGTTCCTGAAATAGTATTGCCTTCATCATCTGATGCTGCTTTAGTTTCTACTGCAGTTACAACCTTATTGCTAATTGTGATTCCTCTAATTAATGGAACCACCTGCCCACTTGCAACAGGTGATGTCAAATAATAAACCTCTTCCTCAGAGGTTCTATCTGTTGTATCTGCTATCCACTTAGCCGAATCATCATTAACAATATCAAGCTTAATAAGTGATGGGTCTAAAGAAGGATTCTTTGCTATCTGACCATCCTCACATTCAGTTACCCAATACTTTTTAACTGTAACTCTCACATATTCATTGTACTTATCCGACGTATTCTTGATGCTTACAAGCTCGTTGTATTTGTTACCAATCTTTACATCCTCTGTTGGAATGCCAGGAAATGATAGAATTCCATCATCAGTAATATCCTTCATATCACTAGATTCCTCAGAATCATCTGTGCCCTCTAGCAAAGCAACACTAACATTTGATGTATGAAAATCTACCTCTTCTGCTTCACTCTTATAAACAAATGCTGCTTTAGTAGCTCCAATTGAGCTGCCTAATACAATAAGTACTCCTACTGCCAGTATCACCAGGGGATTTTTTACTATCTTTTTCATTAGTCCTCTACCTCCCCATTTATCTTAAGCTTCCAATCGGCAAAGGCTTTACCATTTTCATGATATAAAACCTTAGTTGCCTCTTGAACAATTACAACATTAAATTGTTGTCCTTTTAAATTTTCATCAGTAGGCTCAACTATATCTAGCTTTAAAGGTTTTGTTGTTTCTTTTACTGGAAGAACTGTTCCGTTGTTTTCTACATCTTCTGATGCAGCATAATAATAGTAGTCACCAACTAAAACCCAATCTGCTTTACTCTCTTTGTTGATTGTCACCTTCACACCCTCAGGTGCAATAGCCTTTACTCTAACAAATACTTCATAATCACCCGTATTTGTAATGGCTACAGTTTTAATCATGTTTGATACACTATCCTCAGGTGGATTTAGCTTTGAGTCTCCAAGCTTAATAGTGCGCTCACCTACTGCAATATGAGAATCTGTAAAATATGCCATAGCAGGCTTAATCGATGCAGTGGCAACTAAAACAGCCGCTGCGGCAACTAATAAATATTTTCTACTCTTCATAACTAGTTGCCTCCTTCAACTGATTTTTGCTCTATCTTATTTCCATTGGCATCAATCCAGAAGATTTTTCCGTCTTCACTAATGAACTGATTCTCTGCACTAATTCCGCCTAGCTCAAGTCTTTCATCATAATCATTAGAAAAATCAACAGATAAAGCTTTATCAGCTAATACTGTTACTTCTTTTGTTATATCCCCCTCTGGACTGTAGCTTGCTCCTGTATAAACCTCTTTTACTGTAACCGTTGCAGTAGCTGGAATACCTTCTACCATAACACTTTGTGTAGTCGCACCAGTAAAATTCATGGTATAAACATTGCTAAAAACCGTCCTGTCATCAAGCTTAGCTGTTACATCAAATACAAATGCAGCATTGCCAAGTGATTTGTTAAAAGTCTTAAGTGTCTTGTTAATCTGAAGTTTTGCAAATCTCTGCTTGGCATCAGACTTAATTGCCACATCCACGTTATATAACCATTCGTCGCTATTGGAAGCTTCTATTATATTTCCGTTTTCATCCAGCTTAGTAGCACCCTGAATCAAATAGCTGGATGGAACTGATATCATAGATTTTGTAAATGTAAAGTCATATCTTTCAGAAGAAACATCCTCACATACATAGAGATATAATCCTCTATCTACATCTATAGACTTCTTAGTTTCCTTTGAAGGATTGATTGTCATAGTGTAGGTAGGCTTAATATTCTTTACAGCCTTGTATGCATTATTCGTCAAATCTTCCCACTGTTTAGCATAAACTTCCTTATTATTAAGAACAGATAAATCTACATCTGCAAGTGCTTTACCGTAGGAACCGTTAAGCTCTACTTCAGCTATCTTGTAAAAATTAACAGTAACATCTCCATCATACATAATGATTCCATCAGAAATACTGGTATGGTTGCCTTCCTCATATAAACATGCTGTTGGAATTTGAACCGTGATAGAACACTGCTTATTTTCATCAATATAAGATGCAGCATTAGCTCTATAAAAACTAAATCCGGATACTGCCACAGCAGCTGCTAAAGCTAATGCCATTAAGTTTTTCCTTTTTAATGCTAACCCTCTCACTGAATTCTCCCTTCAGATTTATTTACTCTTTCTTTTGTCGATTAAATGTAGAACAATTATAAAAGCTGTAACAATAGCAAGGCCAACAATTACCCATAATAAGTAATTAGTGCGAAGACTTACTGTACCAAAGGTAGGTGTTTTGGCATCCGCAAGAAGCTCTGGCGTGTAAGGAATTCTGTGTCCTCTAACCATCAAACGCTGTGTATTAACACCATAAGGAGTACATGTGATAAGAGTGCATAAATCCTTACCATTCTCCACCTGCAATAGAGAAGTATCGTCTGGCTCCACTACTTCTATCTGGTCAACCTCATAGGCTATATACTCATCCATGATTATCAAAAAGAAATCATCGCCTATCTGTACCTTATCTAAATCTGTAAAAAGAGTCGCGCTTGGCAATCCTCTGTGGGCCGACAAAACAGAATGTGTACTCTCTCCACCTACTGGGAGAGATGAACCTTCCAAATGACCTACACCAGTCTGAAGAACATCTTCTGATGTAGTATGAAAAATAGGAAGCTTAACATTAATAGAAGGAATCTGAATATAACCCATGATTCCATCCCCATTAGCATTCAAAATGCTCATATATGTTTGATCTGCTCCGTTGGCCTCAGCCTCTGCAAATGAATCTGGCAAAATGCAAGGCAACAACTCTTCATTGTATCTATATGCTTTATCAAATTCAGCATCAATATCAAGTGTTCCTTCCTTGATAGCATTTTCCACTGACTCTGCGTAATTGTTCACCAATGTAGCCTGTACATGATTATTCCATGTGTTGGCAACAAGTGGGTACACCAACAAGGACAATCCAGCAAGCATCAAGGCACCAGTAGCTATTAACTTGGAATTATTCTTAAAAAATGCCTTCATGTAATTACTGTCCTCTCCTTGATGTTGTACATCCTGACGGGTTGCCCCGCCAGGAATACTTCATCAATAATTATTTATTAGTTTTTTGCTGTTTTCTTTGTTGCAAAGTAAAGAGCAGCTGCAATAGCCATAAGAGCTACACCAAGTACTGTAAAGATTGTTGTACCCATACCACCTGTGAATGGAAGCTGACCAAGCTTTGTATTTGGAATTGCAGAATCTGTTGTTCCTTCCTGAACAGCCTCAATTGCTACAGACTCATTCCACTTAATTGGATACTTAGTGTTATTTAAAGCATATCCCTGTGGAGCTACAACTTCTTCTACGAAATATGTTGTAATATCTTTATCAAAACCAGCTGCACCAGCCTCACCATTTTCATCTGTTGTAATGTGAGATGCGCCAGCTTCTTCACCGTTTGCTTCCTTGTTAGAAGTCCAACCTACAAGTTGTCCATTTTCAAGCTTAGCATACACTACAGAACCATCTGTATTCTTCTTACCAATAACGAATTCTGCGCCAGCAAGTTTTGTTGAAGTATTTTTAGCATCAACCTTTACAAGATTAATCTTTCCAGAGAATGAAGTAATCTTTGTTGTAATATCCTTACTATCCTTATCAATATCATAATCATGATTTAATACTGTTGGATATGCATTGTTATTAATTTCAAGTGATGTTGCAATTGCTGTATATTTAGCTGTAAGTTCAAGATTAGCGTTTGTATTTTGCTTATTTACAAGCTCTGAAAGATTCAGTTTGAATCCATTATTAACTACGTCAACATATACTGTCTTTTCAGTAGTGCCGTAAGAAATCTTAACAGCAAGCTTTCCAGCGTTCTCGCCTTCAGTTTCTACCTTATATTTACCGCCAGTCATCTTATCGTTAATTGCAAATAATGTAACCTCTGATGATGTTGTTGTATCTCCATCAATTTTGTCTTCTGGCACGTATGGAATTGTTGATTTTAATGTGTATGTAATCTCGTCATTAATCTCAACATACTTCTCATCTGCAGTTTTACCTACCTGAGTTGGCTCTTTCTTAGCCTTAAGTGTAGCAGGTGTTAATCCCTTCTGCTCACCTGTTTTCTCGTCAAATCCAACATATGCTGCCATTGTTTTATATGTAAAACCTTCTTCAGTAGCATTGATTACATATAAACCAGCAGATGTAACAGTCATACCATTTGTAAATACCTTATTTGTAGAAATATTTGCAAGTGCCTCTGCTTTTTCAGACTCTTTAGCATTCTCGTATGCTTCAATAAGCTTTTGTGTGTCTGTTACATTCTCCATACCAGGTAATTTCTGGAAAGCAGCTTCATATCCACTTACAATTTCCCAACCTGATGATGTTGTCTGATCTGCTACAATAACCTGCGCATAAGTAAGAGTAGCATTATCGGCATTCTCCACTGTGATTGTTGCTTCTGCGGCAAAAGCTGTTACACTCATTGCCATCATCATTACCATCATTAAAGCGAAGGCAATGATCTTTTTCATTTTGTTCATTTTGTTCTCTCCTTTTTTATATTATTTTTTATATTTGTTTTTATATAACAACAGCGCACCTGCGATCATCAGCAAGATTCCGCCTATTGTATAAACATAGATTCCTCTTCCACCAGTTTCTGGAAGGGTGTAGGCAACTGTATCAAATACAGAAGTCTCAATTCCTTTTAAGATATAAGTTGTATCAGAATATGGACTAATCCAGTTATAATTTGTCACATCAAATTCAATAGGTTTCGACAAATAATCTTTACTATCCCCATTTGTCTCAAACGATAACCTATACTTTCCCATAAGCTGCATATCTTGAGTCACATTTATTTTGATAACTTCAGTGCTAAGTGAATAACCTTTAGGTGCTATCACTTCTTTGAGATAATACGTTCCTACACCTATACCTTTAAAAAACATCTGCCCGTTTTCACCCATTAATTCAGATGAAATTACTGGTTTATCAAAAAGTGCTATTTTGCAAGCTTCATCTTTATACAATTGGTAACTGGCACCATTCAAAAGACTTTTAGTTGAACCACCTATCTTGGAAATGTAGACACCTAAATCTACGACATTAACAAAATAACTTGCTTCAACTTGCTTTTTTAAGGTAAACAACTCGTCTGCACTGTTATTTAAAATATATCCTGCATCAATATCAGGTTGAATAGGTGCCTTTATATTTGGTCTATTTACTAAAACTTTATTAGCTCTTGTACTATAATAATAGGCATTATAAATTACATTAAGCTTATACTCATAAACATGATGTCCTAATTCCTCTGCAATCGCATTATTTCCTATTGGTGTACCATTTATAGGTGTTAGCTTTAATTTAAAAGCTCCCACATTGTCTCCTGTGGTTCCATAAGAATAAGGAATAAATTCTGTATTTTGACCTTCTAAAAGGGTCTTAATTACATCATTAGTAATTTTAAATTTTACGTTATTCCCAAAATAATTTATAAGCTCACGTTCTAATTGCTCTGGCGAGAACAAACTATCCAAAAGAATAGTTATTTCATCACCTTGTGCTGTAATTGGTAATAATCTTACATTTACTGTAGGTTCTTCGAATTTGTAAAAAATATTGTTATCAATAGTCAGGCCTGATTCATTAGTATTTGTCGTTACAACATTTCCACCCATGAAATCATCCTTGGCTCTGACATATATCATCTGTTTCCAATCATCCGTTGTAATATTTGACCATTTAATAGTGGTTGTTCCATCAGAATTTTTTACAATATCTGTAGTTCCATAATCCATACCATCCGTAATCAACTCAAATCTTTGGTCAATAACATCAGTAACAACTGCACCTGTTTTAGGAGTTTTTTTAATTTTCCCATTAACAATTATTTCTATGATACCATCATATACTTCCTCCAAAGTCTTCTGTGCTGTTGTAAATATATAATTTGAGTTTGTTACTGTAGCTTTTAGTACTCCATTTGCTTTTGATTGTGTTGTAGATGATGCTCTTTCTAAATCTATACCAATTGTCATGATTGATAGGTTACTATCTTTAGCAAGCATTTTATTCTTAAAATTAGTCACCCTTGTACTAGTACTATAGTTACTGTGTATTATTTCAGGTTTGTTATCATAATACATACTGCTATCAACAGTTGGGCATCCATCTGTTGCCATAATCACATATTTCTTATTGCCATCATCCCAATGGGTATAGTCGTAATCTCCACCAAGCATTGTATATGCTTGCTCAATTCCAAGAGACTGATTTGTGCCTGCATATAACTTGCTTTCAAGTGTTCCCTGAGTTTTCCTTGAACCATTTATAGCATTCAAGAAAGTGTCAACAGTGTCATTGTTAAGAGCTTGTAAATCTACTAATGTACCTTTGCCATCATGAATTCGATTTCCATATTGGTCAAAATGGTCCGAATTAAAATAAACAATACCAAGATTGCATCTTCCCGGACATAAAGCATTTAACTCTTTTATAAAATATGATGTCTGCTCTTGTAATTCCTTCAGTCTTGTATCTTTACCACCTGATGGTGAGTAATAAAACTTAGATACCTCATACTTAGTAGGGCTTTTAGCGTTTGATAACTGGAACCAATACTCATATTTATATTTACCATCATAGCCTATAGTTTCATCTAAAAAACCATCACTTCCAGAGCCAAGCTCTTCACCATCCTCTGTATGTTTACTTGCATCACTGATACGCCACCTAGCAATACTTTCATCATAATAAACACGGTAAACAGTCGCGCCCTGATCCGAATGTATTATGTAATACTCTCGTCCTGGAATAAGTTGAGATACATTATTATCCTCTACTAAATCACTCGGAAAATACATCGAATACGTAGCATCAATAACAAGCACTATGTCACTGGAATTAATAACTACTTCATCTTCAAATGATTTCTCATACGCATCCGCTGTAAGTGTTATTTTATATTCTCTATCGGTCCAACCAGCTCTTTTACCATTTCTATCACTTACTTCAGCCACTTTGCCATAATCAACTACGGTCGTACTTCCACCCTTGTAGTTATATATAGAATAGCCATTAGCATCAGAAACAACATCGCCTGTACTTGTTGAATCCTTAATTGTATATTTTGTTACGCCATCAATCGCATATATATTTACAGTCCATGTATGACCTGCGTTTAAATATCCTGTCGGAGCGACTGTCTCAATTAACTTGTATGTTCCAACCGGTACAGAAGAAAATCTTACTAATCCTTCAGTATCAGATGTAGCTTCACCAACTAAATTATTCTTATTATCTCTAAGCTCAAATTTTGCTCCGGAAATAACTGGATGTTGATCTGTCATTCCATCTCTCTTGGTAAATGAAACATCTATAGGTTCACCAACCTTATCAACTATTGGAAGATTAAATCTAATCTTACAATTACTTACCTGCTGACCTCTTTCAAGATAATACACTTGCAGTTTATGTAAACCATTATCCAGATATTTTTTATCAAGTAACGTAGTTTGAGAATCTCCAACTTGGTTTGTCCAAGAATTGTCTTCAGTACCATTCCAAACATTGTCAACCTCTACTTTTCCAGTAGCAAAATTAATGGAACCGCCTAGAGGCGAATGTATTCCACCTAAGTCAAGAACGAGTTCATCATCAACAAATACCCAAACATCATCATCACCAGAAAACTCAAATATGCAGTCTTTTCCGTTGTATTTTCCATCTGATGTCATATAAAAATCAGTAGAAAAATGCATTCCAAAATGGAATTTTCCCATAGGCGTAAAGTTGCCAGCACCATCTACCACATTTATATAATCACTCTTTTCATCATATGTAGCAGTCTGTTTTTTGCTGTCAAATTCGTAGTATCCATCTGAATCTAATTTGAAAGGGAATTTAAGATTATAATAAGCTTTTTTAGTCCAATTTCTGACATCTCCCCAATCTTCTTTAAACGAAATATAATCAATATCAGTATAAAAATCATCCCTAGATGAATCATAACTATCAGATGTAAAAAATCCAGGTGTTCCGTATTGGGAGAACTGAATCATCCCATTTGCATCTAAAGTTTTATCAGCCAATCCTTGATATACACCGGTATAGTGCATTCGATTCCAATTATTTTTCTCATAATTAGTTCTGAGCTTACTCTGATCTTCATATTTGTTGTAGTATTGCCAATATGCATCCTCGTCTATACCTAAACCGCCTGAATTTAATTCAAGATATTTATCTTTACCACTTTCTTGAGCATTTTTAAAAGCAAGATAGTTAGTTACCGTTACTGGCCAAGCCACAGCATCATCGTTATATTGAAACAAATCAGCTTTAAATGTAGGCTCATTCTTTTTTGTATATGTTAATATAATAGATATACGCACATCATAATTATTTGTGGAAATATATTTATTATTGCTAGCTTTTTGGTATTGCCAATCACCTGCTTTTGTCTCTCTCTTTAAATTGGTAATACCATCAATTTTCTCCATCTTGGTCTTAGTAGAAACCAAGCTAGCTGCAACATAATTGTAATCATTAACAGTAATACTATTGGCAATTGCCGCTAAATAATCATCACCAACTGGATTTATTTCTAATTTATCTAAACTAGTTTTTTTATCAAAATCTAAATTATAATCAACACTATCGGATATTGAAGTTATAGCTTTGCCAGACTCATCAACTATATATATTTCTGCATATCTTTGGTCCTTCTTACCATCACCATTTCTAGACCAAGTAATTGTTCCGACTTTATTAGCTTCGCTTATGCTTGGAGTGGTCCAAGTAACAGCATATGTTGAAAAACTATCCGTTTCAAATGTCGCATCTACATTAGAAATATCATTTCCTATTTCTATTATTGTTGATTCATCATCTGTTAAATCAATAAGTGCTTTTTCTGCATTTTCATTTTCTGCAAAGTGTACAATTCCTGGATAAGAACCTTCTAACTCACTCTTATTATCTGGAACTGCCAAACTGCATATCTGTACGGAAACATTTCCTTCTTCTGGTTCTACTTCGTTGCCATCGTCATCTGTTAATTTAATGTCATAGGCTAAAAAAGCAATCAAATCCTTACCATTTTCATTTGCATTTATAGAAAGTGCATCTTCTATTTCTTCATAATTGTCACCCTCGACAACTTTTTCAACTCTTACAGATGTAGCCTTTCCTAAGATACTTTTTAATGCTGTAACGGTAACTGTAACTTCCTCATCGGAATATTCAAGGGATATTTCTTCCATTGTATATCCACAATTAACACAAATACCTTCTTCATCATAATTGCAATTTTCTTCTTCTGAGTGTTCATTGCCTTCTTCATCTATCCAGCTCTTAACATGTGTTCCATTATTATTAGATGAATAAGTGTATTCTTCCTCAAAAGACTCATCTTCAGCTTTATTCTCTTCTTCAGCTAGCTTTATATCAAAAACTCCTGCTCTAGCAGAATTAGTATCAGCCGAATCATCTAAATCATTAGAATCTATTGCTTCTGAAGCATGCTCTATTTCCTCATCCTTTGACTCAACTTCCTCATCAACTATATCCTCTGTTTCTGCCAAATTATCCTCAGCATCAGCTTCCTTAGCTTCTATATTGTTATCTGTAATTGTCTCTACTGACGAAGCAGATGTATCTTCCCCAGCAAATACACTTACTGGTGAAGAAACAAATAATGCCAGTGCAAGACCAAAAGAAATCATTCTGTTAAACATTGAGTTTCTTTTCATTATCAAAATCTCCCCTTTAACTTTAGTCAAAATGGATTGTGTTATTTTTGTAAACAATATGTGTGTAATCTATGTTCGATTTGTGTCCAGCGGTTAATATATATCAAATTTAGCTTTAATAAAAGGGAGTTGGCAAGAACGTCAAAAATCTGGCAAAAACGTCGAGTAAAATAAAAAAAACATCACTTTTGTTTCCAAAAGTGATGCCATATACGGATTTAACTAATCTGATGATTAGTTAAATTGGGTTAAACTGATAATTAGTTAAAGCCTACCACCTTCTGTGCAATTTTGTAGGCTGTGATGGAGATGGCGCGGCCACCATGACCTGGAAGGTTTGTGGTAGCACACATAAATCCATATCTAAGCTTGCGGTAGAGATAATAGTCATGCTCCTTAATGTACTTCCATAAATCTCTACGCTTCTGCTGATACTCCTTAGTGCCACTCTTCATAAGAAGCACTGTGGAAATAACAGTAATCATCTCTAGATAGTTGAACATATACTTCTTGACATGCTCATCCTTGATATTCTTGTAGTCATAAGCTTCAAACATAAGCTTATTAACCTTAATCTGCTGATCGATACGGCTAATCATTACCTTTTCATTGACTGACTGGTCATCTCTTCCGATAAAGTAACGATAGAAATCCACATCCAGGTAATAAATATTCTTAACATAAGGTAGTGGATAAAATACATAAAGGTTATCTACATAGAAGGTGTGCTTTGGAAGCTCTAATCCACAATCACGAAGAAGCTTTGTACGATAGATAACTGAGTGCATCAATATGTACTGGCCCTTCTTAAAATGCCTTGTCTCATCCCATGTGAAATACTTATTTACAGGAAGATTTGAGTAAGACATTACCTTTTTATGGTGTGCCCCTTCCTTATCATATACAAAATTAGAAATGAGCATATCAAGCTGCTTACCATGCTCTACTGAACTACGAAGTACTTTTAAAACCTTATCATATGCTTCTTCATCTACCCAGTCGTCAGAATCAACGACCTTAAAGAACAAGCCTGTGGCATTCTTAAGACCTGTATTAACAGCCTGACCATGGCCCCCGTTTTCCTGGTGAACAGCCTTAATAATTGTAGGATGCTCTGCTGCTAATCTATCAGCTATTTCAGCTGTATTGTCCTTTTGACTACCATCATCTACGATAATGATTTCTACATCCTCACCGCCGTGAAGTAGAGTCTCTATACAATGTTCCATATAATCTGCAGAATTGTAACATGGTACTGCAAAACTTAATAACTTCATAATAATAATCTCCTATAAAATGGGGACGGTTGCCCGTCCCCTTATTAAGTAACCTTTATGATTTTAACAAATATGGTAAATATCATCAACTAATTAAAGTTAATTGCATCTAAAGATTTCTTAATCTATTCTGCCTCAACAGTTGGTGCCATTTCTTTTCTCTTTGCAAGATACTTCTTGATTGCAAAGTACTCAAGGCATACGATGAGTAATCCAAGGATTACATCGATAAGGATGAGAACCTTCTCCCATGTAGGAAGACCAGCCTTGATATCATTATCATAAGCACGGCTATTTACTACTGTGTAAAGAATGTTCTTAGATGCCTGTCTCATAGCGATAACAGATGTTGCAGATGTCTGATCTGTAACCTTAGACTGATCTGTTGAGTATGTTGCAAGCATAAGGTCGCAACCATTTCTAATCATTCTATCAGCATCCTGATATCCGTATCCACCAAAGTAATCTGTCTCAGCAAAGCCTCTGAATCCCCACTCACCACGAAGTACTGTGTTAAGAAGTGCTGAGCATGCCTCTGCTGGCTCAATACCAATGTTGTTGAATGCAACCATTGTTGCACCTGGGTTAGAGTTCTTAAATGTAATTTCGAATGACTTTAAGTAAATCTCACGCATTGACTGTTCGTTGAGCCATGTGCAAAGAAGTCCTGTACGGTTTGTTTCCTGATCGTTTGTAGCGAAGTGCTTAACGTATGAATATACGCCCCACTCTCTTGCTCCGTTAACAGCGTTTGCACACATCCATCCTGCAAGTACGCCATCCTCTGAGTAGTACTCAAAGTTACGTCCTGCAAATGCTGAACGGTGTGTGTTTGTAGCTGGTGCATACCAACCAGAAACGTCCATGTCGTTAGCCATACGTCCGATTGACTGACCAAATGCAAGAGCCATATCCTTATTCCATGTGCAAGCAATCATAACTGCTGCTGGGAATCCGATAGAACCCTGGCCTGTAAAGTTATTGTTGATTGAAGCAGGACCATCACAATCATATGTCATAACCTTGCCGATAGAATCAACTGCTGATGTCTCATAACCACCAAGCTCGATAAGATTGTTCATATCTGATACGCTCATCTCATCAAGAAGGTCTTCCCACTTAGGATCATCATAGTCAAGACCACGAAGGTCCTTAAGCTCGATTCCGTTCTTAGCCCCTGTTGTAGGCATCTCGTCTGAATCGTTGTTATAGTCTTCTTCCTTGTAGTTTGTGTTATTTACATAAGCTGACTTGTACTCATCTGTAAGCTCAAATGATGTAGGAGCTGCTGTAGCCTCTGCATAGTTAGCGAATCCATCTGCACGTGAAAGGTATGTTACATCACCTTCTGCAAACTGGAACTCGTTCTTAGCTGCAACTACATCGCTATCACGCTTGTTTGAATCGTCATATACGATATCTGATGCTACGTTAACTGTATCTGTAGCAATCTTGTTGTGTGCATCTGAGTTAATAGAAATCTCATAATCACCAGCCTCAAGTACATAGCAGCCCTTGCCGTATGTATCATAAGAAGCCATATCCTCAAGTGCAAATGAAATAGAAACTGTCTCAGAAGCACCTGGCTCAAGTGTAGAAGTCTTTGCAAACTGGATTAAGTTTGCTGCTGCCTTCTCAATGCCGCCGTTTGTATATGGTGGGTTGTAGTAAACCTCTACAACATCCTTACCAGCAACATCACCTGTGTTTGTAACTGTTACATCAAATGAAACTGTCTTACCATCATTTGTTACAGGACCCATTTCCTGCTTAAATGTTGTGTATGATAATCCATAACCAAATGGATATACTACTGCTGAATCATAATCAAATTCAAAGCCGGTCTCTGCCTCAGCTGCTGCTGTCTCATAGAACTTATATCCAACATAGATACCTTCTACATAGTTTACAAATGTAGGATAAGCCTTGCCGCCTTCAGCGAACATGTTATCTACACCAAACTCTTCCATGTTAGTGTAATCAAAATCACCAAAGTTGTTAGCTGTTGGTGTTGCAAATAAATCAGCTACAAATGTATCAGCTGTCTTACCTGATGGGTTAACCTGACCTGCGATAATCTCGCCAAGTCCGTCAAAACCTGTCTGGCCTGTACCAGGACAATAAAGAACTGACTTAATCTGTGAATAATCATTAACAAAGCCAAGCTCCATAGCGTTTGCTGAGTTAACAACTACGATAACCTTATCAAAGTTTGCTGTTACTTCATCAAGAAGCGCCTGCTCTCTGTTTGAAAGCTCAAGATATGACTTAGAAGCATCTAAATCATCCTTCTGATCTGAGTAACGAACACCTGATGCTCCAAACATTCCCTCTGTTGAGAATGTATCCTCACCATCATATGATGTAGGAAGATCAGCACCTTCACCACCTGAACGTGCAATGAAGAAAATAGCTGTATCTGAGTAGTTCTTAGCATCTGAAATGAGGCTGCCATACTCTGATACCTGTGGTTCAGGGATTGTCCAATCCTGTCCCATCATACCAACTGTAGGTCTAGAATCTCTCCAACCTTTGTAGAAATCTACAAGGTCCTGATTGTACTCAATGCCTGCATCTGTAAGACCTGTTAAAAAGTCTACTGTAGGATAAGCATCTGAAAGAGCTCCTGAACCTGTACCACCATAAATAGGGTTAGTTGATGACCAACCAAATACATTAACCTTAGAACCTTCTGCAAGTGGAAGTGCCTTATCATCATTCTTAAGAAGAACGATACCTTCCTCTGCGATATCTGTACAAAGCTCCTTAGCCTCTGCGATGGCATCTTCTGAAATCTTGCCACCACCCATAGCCATGTTAATCATAGAAAACATAGGGCCAAGTACAATAGTGTTTGCAACTACAACCACTACTAATAAGAAAGCAATCCAAGCTTCCTTTCTGATGAAGCCCTTAAGAGGCTTCTTTGCCTTCATCGCACAAATAGTAACGATGATTGCTGCAACGAGTGCCACGCCTATGATAATAAGCTGTGGAATCATTGTTTGTAGGACGGCAATGACGTCCGCAATGTTGATTGATAACATTCTCTCTTCTCCTTCCTATTAACTCTTGATTAATAGTAAATTTATCTCAAAGCCTTAGTCCGCTGGACTCCAAATACTTCATGCTCCCGCAAGCCATCTCCCATACTGCCATTCCGGTGCAGTAGCTCCTCATTCTGTATGGGGCCCTCTTGCTCGCGCTTGCCAAGGTTATGTGTCCAGCTCATCTAAAGCTCTAAGTGCGTTTAATAAGTTGGCGTTTGAATTTACGCTTCTGTCTGCTTTGGGGTTTCTGGGAAGATAATCTTGTTCACGAAGAAGAAGACTACCATTGAAACTCCGCCGTTGAGTACTGTTGTTCCGATGTTGTAAAGCCATGCTGGAACGAAGATGCCTGCTACTGCAACCCAGATACAGTTGATTGAGTTTACGATGCAGGTGATTACAATAAATGCTAGGATGTACCATGCAATCTGCTTGCCAGGCTTATCGTGATTACGGAATACAAAAAGCTTTTGGATTGGGAAGTTAATGCACTCACCAATTACCATTGCAATCATGTAAGCTGTGAAATATGCAAGTCCACCGTGTGCCTGGTCATATCCTAAGATGTTCCACTGGAATGTCTCACCAGCGATTGTAAGTGGAATACCTGGCCAGCCAAAGCTTCTATCTCCTAAAAAAGCAAATGCTGCTGGTAAAAATGTAAGAAGTAAATACTTAAACACTGTGATTAAGTTACTTACGATTACGAATAAGCCACCCTCGCGTACCCACTTGGCAACTGCAGGGTGCTTCTCTACAAAATTGTTCCAAAGATTCATATCCATTCTCCTTCTCTCGGCAGTTACGCTTACAATCCTGAAAATACTCCGCTCAACTACATGTTTCGCTTAAGTATTTTTCAGAGATTGTCAGCTACTGCCTATTTATAGTTTTTGTTATTCCTCATGATTTAAACGGGCTTCGTATTTCTTGTTGGCGCGGGCGTTTTTAAAGTAGCCTCCGATTACACCACCAAGTCCTCTAAAGAAGTGTCCGTTTGCTATAGTTACGATTGACTCAGCCATCTCTCTTGATACTGCGCCACCTGTCATCTTACTCATTGCTCTAAATGGCATGTTGTAGATGAACATTGTGTTAAGGTCTGGCACTCCCTTTTCGTAAGACTTATCCAGGTTGCTCTTAAGTACCTTGTAAACCAATCTGCAAAGTCCGCTCTTAGCATCCTTCATCTGGCAAAGGGCATCGTTGATATCAAGTGGTCCTACCTTTTCCTCTGGAAGTGGAGCTGCGTAAAGCTTCTCAAACTCCTCATAATGAACATTTCTAACCTTACCTGTCTTGTAACTTGGAAGGCTTTCGATATCGTAAGGCAATTCTGTGATTGTACCCTTCTTTGTGATGGTTCCTGTAAGCTCGATATCACGAACGTTTCCACCAACGTAAATCTGATACTCACCATCTTCGATTTCCCACTTGTTACTTACAGTTGAGAAATAACGGAATGATTTATCATCAAATGGGATTTCAACATCTACTGTCTCGCCAGCCTTAATCCAAACCTTCTTGAAGCCCTTAAGCTCCTTCTTAGGACGAATAAGTCCTGATTCAGATTTTCCGATGTACATCTGAGCAATCTCAGCGCCGTCGCGATTTCCTGTATTTTTAATACTAAATTTAACACCCTCATCTCCAACATAAAGTGCTGAATATTCAAATGTTGTATAGCTAAGTCCATATCCAAATGGGAACTGAACTGCCACATCAGCTGTATCGTAATAACGATATCCGATAAATGGTCCCTCACGATACTGAAGGTTTCTCTTATCTGTATCCGCATAGTTTACAATTGAACAATCCGTATATGCGAATGGATAAGACTCTGAAAGCTTACCAGTTGGAATTTCCTTTCCAACGATAATATCAAGTAATGCTGATGCTCCAGCCTGTCCTGTTAAGTATCCGTGAAGTAAAGCCTGTAAATTACCAAGCCATGGCATCTTCACTGATGAACCTGCACTCATAACACCGATGATGTGCTTGTTGTAAACTGTAAGCTCTTCAAGCTCCTTTATCTGATACTCAGGTACATCTATTGACATTCTGTCTGCGCCTTCGCTCTCAGCTATTTCATCTAATCCAAAGAAGAATAAAACAACATCAGCCTTCTCTGGGTCATCTGTTACATTTAAGTTGTAGTTTGCAATCTGCTCTCTAATAGTCTCAACCTTTGTTGAATTAACCTGTGAACTACCAGAGCCCTGATAACGTGGCTTATCCACAAATGGTCCACGTAGACAAACTGTTGTACCTTCCTTCAATGGAAGAATGTCCTCATCATTCTTAAGAAGCACTGCTGAATTAACAGCTGCTTTCTTAGCAATCGCGTGGTGTGCTTCCTTATCGAATCCCTTAGTGTGGTCATTCTCCTTAAAGTAAATAGCTGCTTCTATAATAGGAAGAATTGCTCTATCGATTTCTTCCTCTGTAATGCGGCCTTCACCTTCTGTTGCTGCCTTGATAAGCTCTCTTGCTGAATCAAGACCAGGATTTGGCATTTCCACATTTGACTGACACTTAACACCAGCC
>JAGBJE010000126.1 GCA_017934625.1 Pseudobutyrivibrio sp.
ATTTTTTGACCATGTTCTTGTAAGATTGAAGCGATTAGATAAAAGTGAAATGGCATCCATCCGCCTTACAGGAATGCTGTATATGATTATTATCTTCTGCTATATCAAATATATTTACGAAGATAACAACTACGATATGTTCATCACATATTTTCTTACGCTGATGATTGGTCGATTTGTTTATTTTGATGCCAGCTTCAAGGATTTCCTTGAGTGCATGAAGCAGGCTCTTAAGAACATCCCAATTATGTTAATTGGCCTGACATTCCTTGGAATCCTTTGCTTAAGAGGGTATTCAACAGAATATCTGTTGAAGCACAACGGTGTAATCACCAATATTTTCTTTTGCCATCTATATATCATCGTGGCTATATTTATTATGCATTTTGTGGTAGATATGTATTTCAATCATAGAAGAAAGCTACCGGTAGAAGAGATGAAACCTGAAAGAAAGTCAAATAGAAAACCAAGGCAGGAAATAGAACAGAGACCAAAGCAAAGACCAAAACAGAGGCCTCATAAGCCAGATATACAGAATCTAGAGGATTTTTAACCTGTAACATTAATAAAATTACCTCTTGTCCCATATTGTTGAATAGATTTAGAAGTTATGTAGAATATAAATCATAGGAGGCGCCAATAGTTATGAAGATAAATATTGACGTAGATGATTCATTACAGCAGGATGAAATTACTATCCACTGCCGGGAGTTAACAGATGAGATACTAGAGCTGCAGCGTCTGTTAAGTAAGCGGCAAGCGGGGCCACAAAGGATTTCAGCATACATAGATGACACAGAGTATTACGTGGATGTGAAATCAATTGTTTTCTTAGAAAGCGATGGTAATTACATAGCCATTCATACTGCTAAATCAATCTACAGGATTAGACAAAAACTATATGAGCTTGAAGCAATACTCCCAAGAGATTTTATCAGGGTATCCAAATCCACTATCGTAAATACGGATTTGATATCTTCTATAAAAAAGAACATTACGGGAGCTAGTGAGATTTCTTTTAGAAATTGCACCAAGCAGGCTTATGCATCAAGGAACTACATTAAAGCGTTGATAGAGATTATGGATGAAAAGAGGTTGAAAAGATGAAGGATTATAGAATTAAAGCAATAGCAAGAGGTCTTGCAATTATCGCATTTGCGGTATGCTTACTCCTTAGTAAGACAGGGGCATTTACAGCATTTCCAATGGTAAAAATTGGAATGAGCATTATTTTAATATTAGTTGTCATAGAGGCGTTAGTTGAAAAAAGCTTCCTTGGTGTATTTTTTTCATTAGGACTTATGGCATGTCTGTTTCAAAAGGAGATTGGTCTGGAAAGTGTAAGCTATGCTATTATCATACTTGCTTTTGTTTTGATAGGAGTTGGATTTACACTTATTTTTGGCAAGAAGCCAAAGATTACCGTAATCAATAATGGTCACAAGGCTTCAGTGGAAGGCGTTAGCAATGCAGAATACTGGGAAGAAGACGGCAATTTTAGTGTAGACAACAACTTAGGACAGCGCACTCAGTATGTTAAGATTCAGAACATGAAAAAGGGCGACATAGACAATGCTTTGGGTTCTCTCACTGTATATCTTTCAGGCAGTACCGTAGATGCGTCTGGTGCACAGCTTGATATAGATAATGGTATGGGAAGCCTTTCAGTATATTTTCCAAAGGAGTTTAGAGTCCGTTTTAACTGTGACAACGGAATGGGCAAAATCAATATGCATGGTGAATGCAACCAGGATGAGACCCAGCCACTTGTGATAGCTAACGTAGATAACGGAATGGGACAGATAGATTTTTATTTTGAGTAATATGACAGAATTAGAGTTTTTAGATAGATATACCAAACAATTAAATGAGCAACAATTAGAAGCAGTACAGACAGTAGAAGGGCCTGTGCTGCTTCTTGCTGTGCCGGGAAGTGGTAAAACCACAGTGCTTGTAAACAGGCTAGGCTACATGATTTATTGCAAGGGCATTGCCCCGGAAAACATCCTCACCCTTACATACACAGTGGCAGCCACCAAGGATATGGCAGCCAGGTTCACACATATCTTTGGGGAAGAACTTTCAGATAGATTAGAGTTTCGTACCATCAATGGAATCTGCGCCAAGATAATTGCCTACTACGGCAGGATGATTGGCAAGACTTCATTTGAGCTGTGCAGTGATGAAAAGTTTACAGGGCAGCTGCTCACAAACATCTACCTGAATGTGGAAAAGGATTATCCAACAGAAAGCGATATCAAAGGGCTTCGCACTCTGATTACATACTGTAAGAACATGTACCTAAATTCTGATGAGATTAAGAAGCTTGGCAAGGATAATGATATAGATTTATATCGTATATACGAATTGTATAATGCCAAGCTAAAAGAACAGAGCATGATGGATTATGATGACCAGATGATATATGCCTACAAAATCCTTAAGGGCTCCCAGGTTACACTAAAGCATTTTCAGGAAATATACAGATATATTTGCGTAGATGAAGCCCAGGATACATCTAAGATTCAGCACATGATAATTTCCTTGCTTGCAGGGGCAAAGGGGAATCTTTTTATGGTAGGTGATGAGGATCAGAGCATCTATGGATTTAGAGCGGCATACCCTGATGCACTTCTTAATTTTGAGAAGGAGCATGATGGGGCCAAGGTGCTTGTAATGGATAAGAATTACCGTTCCAATGCAAGGATTGTAGAGGCTGCAGATATTCTTATTCAGCATAACAAGGAGCGACATGCCAAGCACATCTGCGCAACTAAATCAGCAGAAAGCGAGATTAATTTTGTATCAATAGCCAGGGAGGCTCAGTACAGCTATCTGATGAAGGTGGCTGAAAATCCGGCTACAAGGACAGCGGTTTTATATAGAGATAACGAAAGTGTTCTTCCGCTGGTGGATTTGCTAGAGAGGAACAATGTGCCTTACAACATTAAGAGTGCGGACCTGACTTTCTTTAGCAATCGCGTTGTGATTGATATTGTAAACATGCTCAGATTTGCATTTGTTCCAATGGATGCTGAGCTTTTCATGAAGATATATTTCAAGTTTCAGGCTTATATCAAAAAGACAGATGCAATCGAAATGTGTGAGCTGGCGGAGGCAAACCACAGTGGCATACTAGATGCAGCAGAGCTTGTAAATATGAACCCTCATGTGCTGGGCAACTGCCGTTCCCTTAGAACCCATTTTAAAAACATGGCAAATGAGAATCCATACAAAGCCATTAATAGAATTGAAAACTTTATGGGCTATGGCGATTATCTTGGAGTCAACAACATCGACACCAACAAAATTTTCATATTAAAGCAGCTTGCAAAGCAGGAAAAGGATATTCCATCCTTCCTTAATCGCCTGTCTGTATTAAGACAACTGCTTATGGAAAAGAAGAATGACCCAGGCACTAAATTCATCCTATCTACCATCCATTCCAGCAAGGGATTGGAGTATGATTCAGTAATTCTAATCGATGTGCTAAATGGCGTGTTCCCTAACAAGGTTTTACGTCAGCACACCAAGGCAACTCCTCAGGAGAAAAAGGATTTCGAGGAAGAGCGCAGAATCTTTTACGTAGGAATGACCAGAGCCAAGGAGCATCTGACAATATTTAAATACAAGGACAGACCATCAGCCTTTTTAAAGGAGCTATCAAATAAACAAGCTATTCCAGAAGAAATGCTAGAAAGCAAGCCGGCTAACACCTATTCAGCAGCGCCGGCCACCTCTTATCTACAGAGAATGATGAGAAATTCACAGAAATGATACTCAGGTTTTTGATTTTCATCAGAAAATCAAGAACCGGAGATTGACCAATATTTTCTAAAAGAAAATATTGCTTGGCAAAGCCAAGTTCTTGTGGGCTTTTTCCTTAAGTAGCCCACAAGAAGTCAAAATATGTTATTATGAAGATAATTACTGACAATGTAGTGTAGAAGGAGGATTATTATGGCAGAAAACAAGTATTCAGGAACCAAGACAGAAAAGAATCTTTGGGAGGCTTTCGCTGGAGAGTCAATGGCAAGAAATAAGTACACTTATTTTGCTTCCGTTGCTAAGAAGGCTGGCTACGAGCAGATTGCAGCCTTATTCCTTAAGACAGCTGACAATGAAAAAGAGCATGCTAAGTTATGGTTCAAGGCCTTAGGAGAAGTTGGCGATACACCTGCTAATCTTTTGCATGCAGCAGAAGGCGAGAATGCAGAGTGGACTGATATGTACGATAGAATGGCTAAGGAAGCAGAGGAAGAAGGCTTTCCAGAATTAGCAGCACAGTTTAGAGGTGTTGCTGCCATCGAAAAGGCTCATGAAGAAAGATACCGTAAGCTTTTGCAGAATGTGGAAGCCATGGAAGTATTCAAAAAGAGTGGTGTAACAATGTGGGAGTGCCGCAACTGTGGTCATATAGTAGTGGGAGTAGAAGCTCCAGAAGTATGCCCAGTTTGTAATCATCCTCAGTCTTACTTTGAGGTAAGAGAAGAAAATTATTAATACAAGAAATAACAAAGAGCTAAGGCCTATACAGGTCTTAGCTCTATTACGTTATCGCCATATTCAATATTGTTTCTCTTGAGGAAGTCTACAAATCCGGGTAGTTTCTCTGGCTGCATTACATCTCTTGGAGCGTGGGCGTCACAGCCGATTACGAATTTGGCACCCATCTGGGAAGCCAGGCTAAAGAATCTATCGCAAGGATAATTTCGGCCTGTGGCAAAGCCAAGCATATTTACTTCCAGTGGAATGTTCATATCAATAGCGGTCTGGATTACAGGGCGCATGTGCATCTGGAATACATTATCGTCACCTATATAGTTAATTAAATCTGGGTGAGCCAGATATGAGAAGTAGCCTGTCTGCATTCCTTCTATGGTAAGGGCAGCATAGTCAATAAGATGCTGCTCGTCATCAGTCATGGCGCCTGAGTAAAAGCCTGTTATTTCATCTGGGGCAAAATGCTGTCCCTGGATGATGTAATCAAGTGGGAACTGGCGCAGATGCTTAAGGAGCTTGTCGAAATATTTGTGAGTATATTCTACCTCGTATCCAATCAAAATCTGAATATCATCTTTATATTCATCCCTAAGCTTTACCAATGTGGAAGTGTAGTTTTCAACTTCAGACATTTTCATACGAATGTGAGATTCATAATCATCAGGATATGGCTGAGGCACATGGTCTGAAACTCCGTAGATTTTAAAGCCGGCGGCGATTGCTGCTTCAATATACTCTCGTTCTGTGCCGCTGGCGTGATTGCACCTAACTGTGTGTGAATGGTAATTAGCTAACATTTTAAAAACCTCCGAATATCCTAAATAATAGCACAATAATGAAAAGTTTGCATTTGCTCAGAGAAAAGATGATAAGAAATGACAACAGACAGATAAATATATTAATGTTCAGAATATTTTATTTATGATTTAATTTTTGGAAAATATGTAGTATAATAGCCTTCGTCGCTGTACGGTGTAAAAGTTTACAGTGCTAAAGTCTAGTGGGTAAAGCCCACATACAGACGACCGATACGAAAATAGAGGGAGGAAAGAAATAATAATGGATTCTAAACGTATCAAGTGGTCCACACTAGCATTTATGGCATTTTCGACAGTATGGGGGTTTGGAAATGTATTAAATGGTTTTATTTACTTTAACGGTATCCAGAGTATTTTCAGCTGGATTCTCATGTTTGCACTTTATTTTGTTCCATACGCACTTATGGTAGGTGAGCTTGGTTCAGCATTCAAGACATCAGGTGGTGGTGTCAGCTCATGGATTTTTGGAACAACAGGAGCAAAGGCAGCTTACTATGCAGGATGGACATATTGGGCATGCCACATCACTTACATCGCTTCTAAGTCATCAGGTGGCTTAAAGGCTCTTAGCTGGGCAGTATTCAGAAATGGTGAAACATACGATAGCTTCCCAACACTTGCAGTTCAGCTTGTAACATTTATCATTTTACTTGTATTCTGCTATGTTGCTTCACGTGGTCTTAACCCACTTAAGAAGCTTGCAACTATCGCTGGTACATCTATGTTTGTAATGTCTATTCTTTACATCCTTATGATGTTTGCAGCACCTGCAATCAATCCACATGCAGATTATGTTTCAATGGAATTTACAAGACAGACACTTATTCCATCATTCAATGTTAAGTACTTTACATCACTTTCAATCCTTGTATTCGCAGTAGGCGGATGTGAGAAGATTTCTCCATACGTTAACAAGGTAGAGAACCCATCAAAGGGATTTCCTAAGGCAATGATTTCACTTGCAGTTATGGTTATGGTTTGCGCTATCCTTGGTACAATCGCTATGGGTATGATGTTTGATCCTGCTGATATCAATGCAAACTTCGATGCATACAACTCAAATGGTTCTTACTGGGCATTCCAGAAGCTTGGCCAGTACTATCACGTTGGTAATGCAATCATGATTATCTACGCACTTTGCAATGCCATTGGTCAGCTTTCAACACTTGTTATTTCAATCGATGCACCACTTCGTATGCTTCTTGATAACGAGGATGCTAGAGAGTTTATCCCATCTAAGCTTCTTAAGAAGAACGATGCAGGCGCTTATGTAAATGGTATCAAGATGGTTGCAGTTCTTTCAGGTGCTATCATCCTTATCCAGTCATTCGTTCCTGGTGCAGCAGTAGTTCTTAAGCAGCTTACAAAGCTTAACTCTGTATGTATGCCACTTCGTTACCTTTGGGTATTTTTCGCATACATCATGCTTCGTAAGGCTGGTGAGAAGTTCAACCCTGAGTACAAGTTCGTTAAGAATCAGGCTGTAGCAATCTTCGCAGGTTGCTGGTGCTTCTTCGTAACAGCAGCTAGCTGCTTACTTGGTATGTATGTTGAGGGAGATTTATTCAACACATTCCTTAACATCCTTACACCTATCGTACTTGCAGCACTTGGCGTAATCTTACCAATGATCGCTAAGAGAGAGAAGTCTGGTAAGTAAAAAATATATATCGTGAGATAGTAAAACCTCTAGTAACTAACAAGCTATTATAATTCTTAAGCGTAGCTTTCCATGCGAAGCGTAGAATTCATAATGCTTGTTAGTGTAACTAGAGGTTTTTATAATTATTGAGAAACACCATGCTGCTTTCTACAATTTCCTTGTTTGGTCAGCAAGAAGTCATACTCGACATATTCCTGTACTCCAAAGGGGTGCAGGAATATTTTTCTTTAAATAATTTCGAATAATAGCTTTGATTTGAGAAGCTAAAAAAATCTGATATTTCTTCTATGGTGGCATCTGAATACTTTAACAATTGTAAACTTCTTTGAAGTTTTATATTGTTTATGTAATCAGGAATGGCTATTCCAACCTCTTGTCTAAAGCATTTGGATAGCCATCGCTCTGATACCTTACATACATCGGCTAGTAACTTTAGGTTTATCTTCTTTAATACATGTGAATTAATGTAAGATACGCATGTAGAAACCATAGGAGAGTAATTCTTACCAACTGAAGCTTGTGTATTTACAACCTCGGAAATAGCAGAAATGAGTTCCACATAATATGGTCTTACATCAAAATAAGCTGGAGCAGAATCTACTTTTTGGCAAATAATTTCGGCAATCACATTTATCGCATCTTCTCCTACTCCACTATTGATAGCCTCCTGACATATTTTATTGGCTACAACCATAAATACATATTTGGTTTGTCTGTCATGGTCTAAAGACATTTTTGTGAATGAATGTTCATTGGGTTCTGAAAACTTTTTAAATAGTTCATCCATGACAGGAATGCCATCTATGGCGAAATAAGAATATAGGTTATTATTTATGGATTCAGGATTATCGTACGACTTTTCACGTTCGTTGAAGGCTTGGGTTGTGAGAAGCGTCTGAAGATTATCAAGAGGTTTCTTCGAATCTACAATTTCTTCAACAATTATGTCCTTTTTGTCTAGTTCTTGTGCTGTATTGATAAAGTATGCAAGGCACAGAGCATCTTTTAATTCCTCAATAGAAATGAGTTTACTTTGCTTGATGTGTTGCTTAATGATTTCTTTGTCTTTGCTATAAGGCTTGCCAAATAAAAAGTGATTTAGGAATTCTTCGCTATGCTCTTGGGGAAGACATGGTCCTAAAATAAGAAAGCTGTAATCGGATAGTTTGGATATAGCCATAAATATAGATGGTTGTTCTACGATGATTAGCGGTTTGGTTTCATCGTGACAAATTGAATTATATTTGGAAACAACATATTTCATTAATTCCGGCATTGGATTATCTGGAATAAAAAAAGATATTTCAGTGCGATTATTGTATATGCAAAATGGAATATTGATGGCTGATTGTAATGATTCTAAAAGTTGCATTCGATGTGACATAACAGTTTATCCTCTAAGTGTACTATTTTAATAAAATATGTACAATTTTATTATTTCTATCTATTTCTGTCAAATATAATAAATCCATAAAACAAAAGGGGATATGAAATTATGCTATTTAACAAAGATTTTATGTTAGGTGCAGCCACAGCGGCTCATCAAGTTGAGGGAAACAACACAAAAAGTGATTATTGGGTTATGGAGAATATTGAGCATTCTATGTTTGCTGAAAAATCTGGATTGGCAGTAGATCACTACAACAGATACAAAGAAGATATAGATTTGTTAAAGCAGGCAGGACTTAATGCCTATAGATTTTCTATTGAATGGGCGAGAATAGAGCCGATTGAGGGACAATGGGATGAAAAAGAAATGAATCACTACATTCAGGTGATTGATTATTGTAATGCAAATGGAATTGAACCAGTAGTAACTTATCATCATTTTACATCTCCTGCCTGGTTGATTACAAAAGGGGGATGGGAATCTCCTGATGTAGTTTACTACTTTGAAAGATATGCTAAATATGTAACAGAACATATTTCGGGCAAAGTTAAATATGTATGTACAATTAATGAAGCAAATATGCGACTTCAGATGGCCTTTTTAATTAAAGATATTGCGGAAAGAATGTCTAAACAGTCAGAAATTCAAAAACAGGAAGGCTCAGTACAGGTTGGAGTAAATCTTTCTCAGAATCAATCACAGATGATGATGTCTATGATGGAAACAGCAAAAGCATTTAATATAGAGGATCCTAGAAAGGTAGCAAATTTCGTTTCACAAGCTAGTGAAGAAGGAGATTTGCTTGTAATGAAAGCCCATAATGCTGCACGAAATGCAATTAAAGCAGTTGATCCTAGTATACAGGTTGGATTGACCCTTTCTCTTCATGATATCCAATGTGTAGGTGGTGGTGAAGAGAACGCAAAGAAAGCATGGGATGATGAATTCACACACTATCTTCCATATATTGAAAAGGACGATTTCCTTGGAGTTCAGTGTTATACAAGAAAGATATTTGACGAAAATGGTGCAAATTCTTCGTTTGAAACAGGGACTAAAACACAGATGGGCTATGAGGATTATCCTGCAGGAATAGTAAATGTTGTTAGAAGATGTGCTGAAGAATTCAAAGGCACTATTATCGTTACTGAAAATGGAATAGCAACATCGGATGATGAAAGAAGATGTGAGTTTATAAAAGAAGCATTGACAGGACTTAATGATTGCATTACCGAGGGCATTAAATTAAAGGGCTATTTTGCATGGTCGTTACTGGATAATTTCGAATGGCAGAAGGGATTTTCAATGACATTTGGATTAATATCAGTTGACAGAAATACAATGGAAAGAACACCCAAAAACAGCCTGAAAGTTCTCGGCAGTTTTATGGAAAAGTAGTGAGGTTTATAATGACAGAAAATTTAACATCTAATGTAGAAGAAAAAGGTATCTATAGAAAAGCTAAGAATTGGCAAATAGCACTTACAACAATAAATTCTGGTGGAGCAATGTGCTTTTATATTCTTTTAACATATGCTAGCTATGTAGCTAATGTTGGTTATGGAATTGCAACAGCAGTGGTTGGTTTTTTGTTAACCGCTACTAGAATATTTGATGGATTTATTAATCCTGTCATAGCAATGTTGATTGATAAGACTATGACAAAACATGGAAAAATACGTTTGTTTTTACTTACAGGTTGGGGCTTAGAAAGCTTGGCAATATTTATGCTTTATGTATGGTGTTCGGGAAAAGGCCATGGAATTATTTTATTTACAGCTATGTATTTAATATACATTCTGGGCTACACAATGAACAATGTTGCGGGAATGATTGCTGGACCTGTTATGACAAATGATCCAAATCAAAGACCAATCGTTGGTGTGTGGGGAACAGTATATAATTATTTTGCACCAATGATAATGACTGTATTTTTCACTGTAGTTTTATTACCTAGATATAACAATGAATATACAGTAGAAATGCTTGCGGCATGTGCCAAAGTGACCATTATTATATCGTTAGTATTTACGCTTCTTGCTTGCATTGGTATAACAGAAGCAGATAAGCCAGAAAATTTTGGCGTAGATAGTCAGGGCTCAAGTGAAAAAGTTAAGATTAAAGATATGATGAAGCTTTTGAAATCTAACAGGGCTTTGCAGATGTACATTGTAGCTGGAGCTAGTGATAAGCTCGCACAACAGACTTCAAGTCAATCTATTGTTACTACAATGTTATTTGGTATTCTAATCGGAAATATGCAATTATCTACATTATTGAATGTAGTTGCAATGTTACCTTCTATTGTTTTTGCTATTTTTGGAGCAAGATATGCCGGTAAACATGGTAGCAAAGAAGCACTTTATTTTTGGACAGGAATTTGTATGGCTTTTTCTATAATACTGGCAGCATTTATGTATATTGTAGATATGAGAAAAGTAACTGTCGAGATACTTCCTACTGTTGTATTTTTTGTAATTACATTATTAGTTAATGGTGCAAAAATGTGTGTAACAACAGCTACATCTTCTATGGGCGCAGATGTAATTGATTATGAATTGGCTCGTTCAGGAAAATATATGCCGGCAGTTGTTACAGGAACATACAATTTCTTTGATCGTATTCTTTCATCGCTTGGAGCAGTTTTGGCTACTTCACTTATAGCGATAATCGGTTATACATCAACAATGCCACAGCCAACAGATGCACCAACTCTTGCTATTAAAAATATGACTATCTTTATTTATGTTGGTTTGCCAATTATTGGTTGGATTTGTAATTTAGTTGCTATGAAACTTTCTCCTATATCAAAAGAAGAAATGGTAAGGATACAGGAAAAGATAGCAGAACAGAAAGCGAAAGTGAAATAAGAGTAATGAACAATTTAGCTGTGCAGCAGATAATGATTGGATCTGTATGTAAAGATGAGAAGACAACATTAAATACTTTAAAAAGAATAAAACAGATTGGCTATGATGGAATAGAACTAAACCTATTCATGATTGAAGAAACACCCTTTATAGTTAGACTTCTAACAAAAATGGCAGGTATGCCTGTTGGTAAAGGGGCAAATATATGTTGGCCGGATATATTAAAGGAAAGTGGACTAAAAACTACTAGCCTTCATGCAGATTTAGGAAGTCTGGAAAATCGAATTGATGAAGTTATCTCAAGGGCACAAGAATTAGACACAGATAAAATAGTAATAACGGGAATGTACAGATTTGATTATAGTAATTATGATGATGTTAAGTCTCTTGCAAAAAGATTGGATAAAGTAGGCACGAGATTACATGAGTCAAATTTGCAATTGCTATATCACAATCATAATGTAGAATTTCTAAAGGTTGATAATAAATATACGGCATATGAAGTAATACTCAATGATACAGACCCTGATTTAGTCAAGATAGAATTTGATTCTTATTGGCCAGCAGAAGCTGGAGTTGATGTTATTCCATTGATGGAACAACTGGGGGAGCGATTGGTTCTTTATCACATTAACGATAGAGG
>JAGBJE010000001.1 GCA_017934625.1 Pseudobutyrivibrio sp.
ATTGGTCTAACTGTTGTAATCGCATTCCTATTCTACAGGTCAATTCTTGGTCTGATAGTGGGAGGGATTGTAATTCCATTTTGGTACAAGCTTGCGATGAATGATCTGAAGGCTAAAAGAAAAGCAGGTGTAATGCAAGAGTTTAAGGAATATATGATGCTTATAGTAGCTTCGCTTCAAACAGGCTATTCCCTAGAGAAGGCGCTGGTGCAATCTGAGGTAGAGCTTAAGAGGCTATACAAAGATGAATCGGTACTACTTCCCTACGTGCATGTGATGAATCAAAAGATAGGAATGAACATTCAGCTGGAAAAAGCCTTCCTTGAATTTGCTCAGGCTATAAATCTAGAGGAAGCTATTAACCTGGCAGAAATCATATCCTTTGCAAAGCGAAGTGGTGGCAATTATGGAAAAAACATTAGGGACACTGCAATCAAAATAGAAGACAATCTAGGGGTTAAGCAGGAGATAGAAACTATCACCACTGAAAAGCGCCTAGAGCTAAAGGTAATGTGTGTAATGCCCATAGGGATACTTGCTTATATCAGCCTTACATCAAGTGCGTTTATTGCTCCCCTTTATAAAAATCCAATGGGTGTAATTATCATGACGGCCTGTTTATTAGCCTATGGACTATTAATCTTGCTAGGAAGGAGAATCATTGAAATCAACGTATAAAAAAATCCTGATTGCTTGCTTAGTGTTAGGAATAGCTCTGCTTGTTTACGATTACGTGGATTCTAAGATTCTTTTTGATGGAACAATCTTACGAAATCAGGCGGGAGCGGGAAGTCTATCAGAGGAACTAAAGCTTAGGTTTAAAGATAGTGACAGTACATATACAGTGGAGGTCTCAGAAAAGGGACTTACCCAAAAACAGCAAAGGAAGCTATTTGACTCTGCTATAAAGGAACTGGAGGATACTTACCTTGGCAGGAACAAATCTGCTGATAAGGTAATGTTTGACCTTAATCTAAAGAATAGTTACTGCGATGGTTTGGTTACCTCGGATTTTAAGTTTGATAAATATGGCTTAATCAATAATGATGGCAGGCTGATTTATGAAAATATCAATGAAGCAGGTGAAGTGGTAAACGTAATCGCTGAGCTTGCCTATGAGGAGGCAACCGAGCTTTATAGCTTTTCTATAGTGGTGATGCCTCCATCCATGGATACAGTAGAAGGGCAGTTACACGCAATAGATAAGGCTGTGTTAGAGGCAGATGAAAGTACAAGAACTAAGGATTATCTAAAGCTACCAGAAAGTGCCAGTGACATTAGCTTACGTTGGCAAAAGAAGATGAATTATCGTGGACTGCAGCTGATCCTTCTAGGGATAGTTGCAGTGGCAGGTCTTGTCATAGGTCAAAAAAGAGATGAGAAGCAGGCCGCCCAAAAGTGTATAGAAGAAAAGGAGCGTGACTACCCAATGATAGTTAGCGAGCTATCCATTCTTCTATCGGCAGGCATGAGCTTTAGGAAAGCCTTGGAGCGAATAGTGGCTAGATACAATGCTAAGAAAAAAACAGAAGGCATACGCCCAGGCTATGAGGACATGGCCTTCACCTTGCGTAAGATGGCAGATGGAATGGGTGAGATTGCAGCTTTGGAAGACCTTGGAATGAAAAGCGAAAGCAAGGAATACAGAAAGCTTGCCATGCTGCTGTCGCAGAATCTTAGGAAGGGCTCAAAGGACTTAATCGATAGTCTTCAAAAAGAAGAGCAATATTCCTTCGAACTAAGAAAACAGCGAGCCATCAGAGCGGGAGAGGAAGCCTCAACAAAGCTACTGATACCAATGGCTGGAATGCTATTTATAGTAATTGTAATACTGGTGGTACCAGCATTACTGCAAATGAATATTTAAGAAAGGTAAAAGAAATGTTAGGAATTAAGTTATTAATGTTAAAACAGAGATTTATTGATTTTATTGAGGAAGAGGATGGAATCGGAACAGTGGAGATGATTCTAATATTGGTTGTGCTAATCGGCCTAGTTCTAATCTTTAAGAATCAGCTTACATCACTTGTAAACAGCATCTTTAGGCAGATTAATGACAAGGCAAGGAGCGTATATTGATTGGCAGGCTAAAGGCGAGCCTTACAGTTTTTGTAGCGCTGATTCTTACAGCGGTAATGACCTTATTATTTACCATGAGTGAATGTATAAGACTTTATGAGCTTAACGATTTCGGGCAGCAATTCACAGATATGGCTGTGGAAAGTGCTTTCTCTGAGTACAACCCATATCTATGGTCAAATTATAAAATCCTTGCTTTGGATTTAGGCTATGGCACAGATGCTATTGGTCCATCCATTTTTCAGCAGAAGCTTCTTGATTACGCTAAATATAATGCAGACATTGAAGAGGGAAGTAACTTTGCAAGATTGAACCCTGCAGGCGCCACCACTAATCACTATTCTGTCCTTACGGATGGAGCTGGTGAGGCGGTGGTGATGCTTGGAGTGAAGGCTGCAAAGGATGATATGGCTGCGCAGATTATCGATGGAATACAGGGACAATGTGATGCCATGAACGGCATAGAAAAAGTCCCTGTTGAAAGCCAGGCTGAAAGTGGTGCTAAAGC
>JAGBJE010000127.1 GCA_017934625.1 Pseudobutyrivibrio sp.
AAGCCTATAGATAGTAAGCTGCTGGAGTCTACTATAATGAAGCACATTGCTGATGAAATCATCGAAAAGCCTGCTAGTGTACAGAATCAAAAGGAGCCAGAAGATTTACCTGACTATCTACAGTGGGTTAAGGAAATAGATTGCGTCAGTGTTGAAGATGGAATTAGAAACAGCGGTGGTGTGTCTGTTTACGAGCATAGTCTTAGCGACTTCTACGACACGATAGATTTAAATGCAGATACCATTGAAAACGCGCTAGAGACATGCGACATCAAGCTATACACAGTGAAGGTGCATGCTCTTAAATCTTCCGCAAGAATAGTTGGAGCCATGGAGCTATCTGAATTGGCAGAGCAGCTTGAGGATGCCGGCAAGAAAGAAAACATGGATTACATCAATGGCAACACACCTAAGCTTCTTGCTGATTACAGAAGATTTAAGGAACTGCTGGCGCGTCTTGATAAAGCGGAGGCTGTGGATGAGGCAGCATCCTCAGCTAAAGAGCCAATTCCAGCAGATGAGCTTGCCGGTGCCTACGAGGCTTTGCGTGAGCTGGTTGAGCAGATGGATTACGACGGTGCGGAAATGGTTATAAACGAGGTGATATCATATCAGCTTCCGGAGGATGACGCAGACAAGTTCCAGGAGCTGCAAAAGTACCTTAAGCTCTTTGATTGGGATAAGATGGAAGAAATACTTGGCTAGTGATTTGGCGCCCCGCCTGTAAGGTGGGGCGCTTTTAAAATGCCCCTATTAAACTTTGATATTTTTTGATATAATACAGTAGTTTAATAGGCAATAAATTTGTTTTATATAGATTAGGAGGCAGCATGAGAATAGGTACAGGTTATGATGTACATAAGCTTGTGGAAGGCCGTGATTTGATTATAGGTGGTGTGAAGATTGAGCACACACTGGGGCTACTTGGTCATTCCGATGCTGATGTACTTTTGCATGCAATAGCGGATGCTGTGCTTGGTGCAGCAGGCTTAAAGGATATAGGGGCTCACTTCCCTGATACTGACCCTAAGTATAAGGGGGCGGATTCCATGAAGCTGTTAGAGCAGGTGAGAGAGCTTGTTATGGATGAAGGCTATGTAGTTGGTAATGTGGATGCCACAGTTATTGCCCAGGCTCCAAAGCTCCGCCCTTACATTGACAAGATGGAAGAAAACGTAGCTAAGTGTCTTGGCATCGATGTTAGTCAGGTCAACATTAAGGCTACTACAGAAGAGCACTTAGGCTTTACAGGCCGCGAAGAGGGCATCAGCTCCCAGGCAGTCTGTTTGCTCTATGAATTTTATGATGGCAGCAACATAGTATTCGATAGCGCCCGCAGCTGTGAAGGCTGTCCCGGCTGCAAAAAGAAATAGAGCCTTCCCCTTGAGGGGAAGGTGGTCCGAAGGACCGGATGAGGTGTAAAGGAGAATTATTATGAATAAGTTTACTTTTTACAATACATTAGATAGAAAGGTGGAGGAATTCCACTCTAGAGAAGAGGGCAAGGTTGGCATGTACACTTGTGGCCCTACAGTATATCACTTCGCACATATCGGAAATATCCGTACATACATTATGCAGGATGTTCTTATCAAGGCGCTTGAGTACGCAGGCTATGATGTTAAGCGTGTAATGAACATCACTGATGTTGGACATCTTTCAAGTGATGCAGATACAGGTGAGGACAAGATGGTTGCTGGCGCAAAGCGTGAGCACAAAACTGTTATGGAGATTGCAAAGTTTTATACAGATGCATTCTTCAAGGATTTTGATGCAGTTGGAAACAAGCGCCCAGATGTGGTTGAGCCTGCAACTAACTGTATTCCAGAGTTTATTCATATGGTAGAGGTTCTTCTTGAGAAG
>JAGBJE010000002.1 GCA_017934625.1 Pseudobutyrivibrio sp.
CATAAATATAAGGGAGGAACAAAATGGAAAAGAAGAAACAAAGTGACGTGGCAGTTCTGTTAGGGTATGCAGGAAGCCATAAGGGATTAACCTTTTTAGGTTTGTTTTTATCAGCAATTGCAATGATACTCGGAATGCTTCCCTACATTTGCATTTGGCTCGTAGTAAGAGATTTGATTATGGTTGCACCAAATTGGAGCAATGCGGTGAATATTACAAGGTATGGATGGATGGCATTTGCATTTGCTGTCGGAGGTATTATTGTATATTTTTTAGCACTTATGTGTACTCATCTTGCTGCATTTCGAACTGCATCCAATATAAGAAAACAGGGGATGGCTCATTTAATGAAAGCACCTTTGGGATTCTTTGACAGTAATGCATCAGGACTGCTTCGAAACAGACTTGATGGGGCAGCAGCTGACACAGAGACATTACTTGCTCACAATTTAGCTGATATAGTAGGAACTATTGCTATGTTTCTTACAATGTTAGTGCTTATGTTTGTGTTCGATTGGCGTATGGGAGTTGCTTGTTTACTTGCTGCTGTAATATCAGTTGGTGCTATGTGTACTATGATGGGAGGAAAGAATGCCCATCTTATGGCAGAGTATCAGGCTGCTCAGGATACCATGAGTAAGGCTGGTACAGAGTATGTTAGAGGTATTCCTGTTGTAAAGGTTTTTCAGCAAACTGTGTATTCCTTCAAGGCGTTTAAAGAGGCAATCGAAGCTTATAGCGCAAAGGCGGAGTATTATCAGGCTGATGTTTGCAAGGTCCCTCAAGCTGTAAATTTAACATTTACAGAAGGAGCATTTATATTCTTAGTTCCTACAGTACTTTTTATTGCACCTGGTGCAAATTCAGCTGGCAATCTGGCAGGTCTTGTTACAAACTTCGCATTTTATGCAGTTTTTTCGGCTATCGTTTCTACTGCTCTTGCCAGAATTATGTTTGCTGCCAGTGGCATGATGTTGGCTCAGACAGCACTTGGCAGAATTAATCAGGTTATGGAAGCGCCAACCCTTCAAATCGCAGATAATCCAAAAGTACCAAAAGGAAATGAAGTGGAATTTATAGACGTTAGTTTTACTTATGATGGTGCAGATGTTCCTGCACTTTCACATGTGAGCTTTAAGGCGGATGCCGGAGAGACAATTGCGCTTGTAGGACCTTCTGGTGGAGGAAAAACTACAGCAGCAAGCTTAATACCACGATTCTGGGATGCATCTGATGGAATTGTAAAAGTAGGTGGGGTGGATGTGAAGGAAGTAGATCCACACGTTCTTATGAATCATATCGCATTTGTATTTCAGAATAATCGTTTATTTAAAAATACTATATTAGAAAATGTTCGCATGTCCAGACCTAATGCCTCTGAGGAACAGGTGATGGATGCTCTTAAGGCAGCACAATGCATGGATATAATTGATAAACTTCCAAATGGAATTAATACAATGCTTGGTACTGAAGGAACATATCTTTCAGGTGGTGAACAACAAAGAATAGCTCTTGCAAGAGCTATTTTAAAGGATGCTCCTGTGGTTGTCCTTGATGAAGCAACAGCTTTTGCAGACCCAGAGAATGAAGTGTTGATACAAAAGGCTTTTGCAAACCTTACAAAGGATAAGACAGTTATAATGATTGCACATCGCCTTTCAACTGTAGTTAACGCAGATAAAATAATCGTCCTAAGTGAAGGCAAGCTTATTGAGGAAGGTTCACATAGTGAACTTTTAGATAAGAAGGGAATGTATGAACGTATGTGGACTGATTATACCAAAGCAGCACAGTGGAAGATTGGTGATACAGAAGAAGGGAGGATTGCATAATGTTCGGTGAGAATTTCAAACGTAAATTTGCCCTTTCTGATACAGGCGTTTCCAATGTGAAGAAGGGGATGTTCTGGACTGTTATAGTTAACCTGGTGGTAATGGGAGGTATGGGAATCTTATATCTTCTTATGGTACAGTTTATGGACACTCTTACAGAAGGTAAGAGCCTTCCAAGTGTTACACCATTCATCCTACTGACATTATTATTTGTTGTACTTTCACTTTTAACCCACATTGAACAATATAAGGCTACTTATGGTCTAGTTTATGGAGAGGTTAAGAAGGTACGAATTACATTAGCTGAAAGGCTAAGAGTTCTTCCTCTTGGTTATTTCGAAAAGAGAGACCTTGCAGACCTTACAGAAACAATCATGGGGGATGTGAATAGATTAGAGCATGTATGGTCACATTGTCTTGGCTATCTATATGGTTCTTATGTTTCAACAGTGATTATTGCAATAGTGTTGCTTGTATATGATTGGAGGCTGGCAATTGCTTGCCTTTGGGGAGTGCCTGTAGCATTTGCTCTCCTTTTTGGAAGCAGAAGTCTTGCAAAAAAGCATTCTGAAATTTCAAAGGCAGCAGCAGTAACTGTCTCAGATGGCATTCAGGAAGCTCTTGAAAACATTCGTGAGATTCGCGCTACTAATCAGGAAGAAAGATATCTTGATGGCCTAAATTCTAAGATAGATGCCCATGAAAAAACGCTACTGGCAGGAGAACTTTCAACAGGAATATTTGTAAATGCGGCAAGTGTTATTATGCGACTAGGCGTGGCTACCACAATTCTAACAGGAGCAAATCTTATCCTTAATGGGAATATAGATTTCATGCTTTATTTTATGTTCTTGTTGGTTATCACTCGTATTTATGCTCCTTTTGATCAAAGCTTGGCCCTTATTGCAGAAATGTTTATTTCACAGGTATCTGCAAATCGTTTAATGGAGATTCAGGATGCAGATGCTGCTAGTGGGGCAGAAAGCTTTGCTCCAGCAGGTCATGATATTGAATTTAAGGATGTTAAATTTGCTTATGATAAAGAATCCGTTCTAAAAGGTGTAACCTTTACTGCCAAAGAAGGAGAGGTGACTGCGCTTGTTGGTCCTTCTGGTTCTGGAAAGAGTACCTGTGCAAAGCTTGCAGCAAGACTTTGGGATGCTACAGATGGAAAGATTCAGGTTGGTGGAATAAATATAGCTGAGGTGGATCCAGAAGTACTTCTATCAGATTATTCAATGGTTTTTCAGGATGTTGTTCTTTTTGATGATACAGTAATGGAAAATATTCGTCTTGGAAAACATGGAGCAACGGATGATGAAGTACTAGCTGCTGCCAAGGCTGCAAACTGTGATGAGTTTGTAACAAAGATGCCAGATGGGTATAACACCTTTATCGGTGAAAATGGCGCTAAGCTTTCTGGTGGAGAAAGACAAAGAATCTCTATTGCTAGGGCACTTCTTAAGGATGCACCGATTGTTCTTCTTGATGAGGCAACAGCGTCCCTTGATGTAGAAAACGAGACAAAGGTTCAGGGGGCTTTGTCTAGGCTTCTTGCAGGAAAGACCGTTCTTGTTATTGCCCATCGTATGCGTACTGTTGAGGCTGCTGATAAGATCGTTGTTCTTGATGATGGAAAGGTAGTTGAAGAGGGCGCTCCATCAGAGCTGCTTGCAAAGGAAAATGGATTGTTCAGACGTATGAGCATGCTTCAATCAGAAAGTCTTGGCTGGAGTGTTTAAGCATTTTCAGTTAATAAATTAAAGATTTTTACTGGGTAGGTATAAACTATTTGTTTATACCTGCTCTTTTTTTGTTGATAGATGGAGATTATAGGGGCATGTTAAAATAATAACAAATTAAATGTTATTTTTTTAACAAAGTTATTTTAGGAGGAACCGGTTACAATGGAAAGAAAGTATCCACATCTTACCAGCCCTATTACTGTTGCTGGTGTAACATTTAGAAACAGAATGTTCTCAGCTCCAATGGGTGGCACAGATATTACAAATGATGGTTGTATAGGACCAAAGTCTACAGCATTTTATGAGCTTCGTTCAAAGGGTGGAGCTGGTGCTGTTACAGTTTCAGAGTGCATGGTACATGAATCAGACGGAAGTCACGCATATAGATTAAATCCAGCTATCCTTAATTCACTTGCATGTGCAACCTACACAGCAGATGCAATCAGAAGACATGGTGGTATGCCATCACTTGAGCTTTCACACTCTGGTATGTTTGCTGGCACATACATGACAGATAAGACAAAGCAGAAGACAATGAAGCAGTGGGGACCAATGGACACAGTCAGACCTGATGGTGTAGAGGTTCAGGGCATGACTAAGGACATGATTGATGAAATCGTAAAATCATACGGTGATGTTGCTGCTATGGCAAAGCGTGCAGGTTTTGAAATGATTATGATTCACGGTGGTCACGGCTGGCTTATTAACCAGTTCCTTTCACCACTTTTCAATCAGAGAACAGATGAGTACGGCGGAAGCCTTGAGAATAGATGCAGACTTGCAAAGGAGATTCTTACATCAGTTCGTGAGGCAGTAGG
>JAGBJE010000128.1 GCA_017934625.1 Pseudobutyrivibrio sp.
ACCAGGTTTCATTTTAGCCTCCTTGTGATTTCTTAATTATTATTTTACACAATTGAGTAGAAAAAAGTTTTAAAATTCAGTGAATAAATAAGGAATAATTGAAATGTTAGATAATTTAGAAACGAAAAAGAAAGCAATTGTGCAGGGATTCAAAGACGGATTCCCTATTGGATTAGGTTATTTTGCAGTATCCTTTTCACTAGGTATTTTTGCTAAAGGTGTTGGATGTAACGTAATTCAGGGTATTATAAATTCTTTTCTTAATCATGCAAGTGCAGGTGAATATGCTGTATATTCTATGATTGGAGTAGGAGCATCTTATCTAGAGATGGCTATAATGACCCTTATTGTAAATGCCAGATATTTGTTAATGTCCACAGCTTTAAGTCAAAGGATCCATCCGGATACACCTTTTATACATAGGCTTGGGATAGGCTTTCATGTAACAGATGAGCTGTTTGCCATTTCTATTAATAGGCCGGGATATGTTAATCCATTTTACTGCTATGGAGCTTTTATCGTTGCTGTAATTGGTTGGTGCGCAGGAACAGCTACAGGAATTGTTGCTGGTGGAATTCTTCCTGGTAGATTGGTGAGCGCATTATCTGTAGCTTTATATGGAATGTTTTTGGCCTGCATAATGCCAGAGGCAAGAAGGCACAGGATAGTAGCTGTTCTCATCGTAATTAGCTTTGTATTAAGCTATATTGCAAATGAAGCAGCTGTTTTTGCAAGTATATCAAGTGGGACTAAGACCATTATTCTTACTGTTTTGATTGCAGCTGTTGCAGCTATAGTATTTCCACATCCGGAGGTAGAAGATGATGATTAGTGCATATATTTACATATTAGTAGCAGCGATTGTAAGTACTATCATTCGAGTGCTTCCTGTTACGGTTTTTAGAAAGCCTATTAAGAATAGATTTGTAAGATCATTTTTGTATTATGTTCCATATGTAACTCTTGCAGTTATGACCTTTCCTGCCATAATAAATGCTACTCAAAGCAAGATTTCGGGAATCTTAGCCCTTGTGTGTGGCAGTGTGGCTGCATGGTTTAACATGAGCTTATTTAAGGTTGCGTGCATATGTTGCGGAGTAGTATTTGTTACAGAGCTATTCCTGTAGATTGTTTTTAATTACAAATTTAGGTTAGAAATTTTAATTGCATAAAATCAAATCTGTGGATATAATATTTTGGAAATGTTTTTTAACGGAGGAACTAAAGTGATTAAAGTAGGTATTTTAGGATATGGAAATTTAGGATGCGGCGTAGAAGCTGCTGTTACACTTAGTGACGATATGGAGCTTGTAGCTATATATACAAGAAGAGACCCAAAGTCTGTTACAGTTAAGACTGATACATTAGTTAAATCTACAGCTGATTTAGATACTGGAAAAGAAGATATAGACGTACTTATTATCTGTGGAGGAAGTGCTACAGATTTGCCAGAGATGACTCCAAAGTATGCAAAGCTTTATAATGTTATTGATTCTTTTGATACACATGCTAGAATCCCAGAGCATTTTGCAAATGTTGATAAGGCTTCTAAAGAAGCCGGCAAAATCGGTCTTATTTCCTGTGGTTGGGATCCAGGAATGTTTTCACTTAATCGCCTTTACGCTACAGCTATTTTACCAAAGGGTGAGGCTTATACATTCTGGGGTAAGGGCGTAAGCCAGGGCCATTCAGATGCTATCAGACGTATTGATGGTGTAGTTGATGCAAGACAGTATACTGTTCCAGTACAGGCTGCACTTGATAGAGTTAGAGCTGGAGAAAATCCAGAGCTTTCAACTAGAGAAAAGCACACAAGAGAATGCTATGTTGTAGTAGAAGAGGGAGCAGATAAGGCTAGAATCGAAAAAGAAATCAAGGAAATGCCTAATTATTTTGCTGATTACGATACAACAGTAAACTTTATTTCAGAAGAGGAGCTTAAGAAGAATCACTCAGGACTTCCACATGGCGGAAGCGTTATTTACACAGGTGAGACAGGCTTTGATGGAAATAAGCATGTTATTGAATACAGCCTTAATCTTGATTCTAATCCTGAGTTTACTGGAGCTGTTCTTACAGCTTATGCAAGAGCTATTGTACGTTTGCACAGTGAGGGCGTTACAGGTGCTAAGACAGTATTTGATATTGCACCAGCATATCTTACTCCAGCATCAGGTGATGAGCTTAGAGCACACTTCCTCTAATTTATAAAAGCTTAAATAAATATTTATAAAATTAGTTGCTAATATAGGCTTTAAAGGTTTATAATCTTTAAAGTCTATATTTATGTTTAAATCCGTTGTTTTGGAGGGAATTGTGTTAGATAAATTAGAAAGAAAAATTGGCAAATACGCTATTAAGAATTTAACTATATATTTGTTGATTGCATATGCTATTGGATATTTGCTTATGTTTGGTCAGCAATTTACGGGAGTTCCTTATCTTAATTATATATGGTTTGAGCCATATTTGGTTTTAAAGGGGCAAATATGGCGACTTTTCACCTGGGTACTTATTCCACCTAAGGGAAATATTGTAGTTGCTGTAATTATGTTTATTTTATACTATCAGCTCGGCACAGCACTTGAACGTGCCTGGGGAGCTTTTCGCTTTAATGTTTACATTTTTGGTGGAATGCTCTTCACAATTATTGGTGCGTTTATTACATATTTTATTTGTGGGCCTTTAATCCCAGTTGGTGGATTTATCAGCACCTATTATATTAATTTGTCTATTTTCCTTGCTTTTGCAGTGTGTTTCCCTGATATGCAGGTTCTGCTTTACTTCATTATTCCAATTAAGATGAAGTGGATGGCTATTTTCTATCTTGTAGTTGTTGGTTACGATATAGTGAACTGGGTGTCTATGGGCTGGTGGTTTGCTGCAATACCTATCATTGCATCGCTACTTAATTTCTTCATCTTCTTTATGATGACTAGAAATATGAGCAGATTTAATCCAAAGGATATTCATAGACGTGCTGAATTTAAGCGTGCAGCTACACCACCACGTACTCAGTACAGAGATGGCTCACCTATTGCAAGACATAAGTGTGCAGTTTGCGGTAGAACAGAGCTTACCAATCCAGAGCTGGAGTTCAGATTTTGTAGCAAGTGTAATGGCAATTATGAATATTGCTCAGACCATTTGTTTACGCATACACATATACACTAGATTTAAGATTTTAAGAGGGGACACCCTCATCAGTCAGCTATGCTGACAGCTTCTCCTGAAGGGAGAAGCCTATAGAAACACGAAGGGATTGTATAAAAATGAGTGAAGAAGTAGTTAGCAAAAATTTTATTGAGCTTGAAATTGACAAGGATTTAAAGGAGGGCGTATACGATCATGTATGTACACGTTTCCCACCTGAGCCAAATGGTTATTTGCACATTGGTCATGCTAAGTCAATTCTTTTAAATTATGGTCTTGCTAAGAAGTATAATGGCGAGTTCCACATGAGATTTGATGACACTAATCCTACAAAGGAAAAGGTGGAGTTCGTTGATTCTATTAAGGCTGATATTAAGTGGCTTGGTGCAGATTGGGGTGAACACCTTTATTTTGCATCTAATTATTTTGATAGAATGTATGAGGTTGCTGTTGATCTTATTAAGAAAGGCTTGGCTTACGTTTCAGACCTTTCAGCAGAGGAAATGAGAGAGTACCGCGGTGATTTTGAGCATCCAGGTAAGGAAGATCCTAACAGAAACCGTTCAATAGAAGAAAATCTTCAGATGTTTGAAGATATGAAGGCTGGAAAGTATGAGGATGGAAGCCATACACTTCGAGCTAAGATTGATATGGCATCACCTAACATCAACATGCGTGATCCAATCCTTTACAGAGTTGCTCACATGACTCACCACAACACTGGTGATAAGTGGTGCATCTATCCTATGTATGATTTCGCACATCCACTTGAGGATGCTTTCGAAAATATTACACATTCTATCTGTACACTTGAGTTTGAAGATCACAGACCTCTTTATGATTGGGTAGTTAAGTCAGCAGGCTTTGCTAATCCACCACGTCAGATTGAGTTCGCTAAGATGTATCTTACAAACGTAGTTACAGGTAAGAGATATATTAAGAAACTTGTTGAGGATGGAATTGTAGACGGATGGGATGACCCACGTCTTGTTTCTATAGCGGCCCTTCGCCGTCGTGGCTTTACACCATCTTCAATTCAGAAGTTTGTTGAGCTTTCAGGTGTATCAAAGGCTAATTCTTCATCAGATTATGCAATGCTTGAATACTGCATCAGAGAGGATTTAAAGACTTCAAGAAGCCGTGTTATGGCTGTCCTTGACCCTGTTAAGCTTGTAATTGATAACTATGAAAGCGATGATGTTGAGTGGCTTGATGCTCCTAACAACCTTGAAAATCCAGAGCTTGGTAGCCGTCAGGTACCATTTGGTAAGGAGCTTTACATCGACAGAGAGGATTTCATGATTGAGCCACCTAAGAAGTACTTTAGATTATATCCAGGTAACGAAGTACGTCTTATGAATGCTTATTTTGTAACATGTACATCATATGAGACAGATGAAAATGGTAAGGTAACATGCATCCACTGTACATATGACCCAGCTACAAAGGGCGGAGATGCTCCAGATGGCCGTAAGGTTAAGGGCACAATTCACTGGGTAGCAGCTAAAACTGCTCTTAAGGCTGAAGTCCGTCTTTACGAAAATATTGTGGATGAGGAAAAAGGAGTGTATAATGAAGATGGTAGTTTAAATCTCAATCCAAATTCACTTACAGTTCTTAAGGATTGTCTTGTAGAGCCTTCTTTAAAGGGAGCTAAGGCTTATGATAGTTTCCAGTTTGTAAGACAGGGATTCTTCTGTGTAGATGCTAAGGATTCTAAAGAGGATGCTTTAGTATTTAATAGAATTGTATCTCTTAAGAGCTCTTTCAAATTACCAACAAATAACTAATAACTCATCAATAGTGATCTACAGAAAAGGATTGCAGCATGAATTTATTATCGGGAATGGAAAAATTTGGTTTCTCCATGGATGGAGAGCTAGACATTTTGGCTGATGATAAGCCAAAAAAGAAAGCAGAGGTTGCTAAGAAGGCCGCTCCTGTAGTCAAACAGGAAAAGGATTTTATTATTGATAAGAAGGTTCGTTGTCCTGTGTGTGATAAGGAATTTACTATTAAGGCGGTTCTTGCCACTAAGCTTAAGAGATTAGAGCCTGATTTTGATTTACGCCCTAATTACGAGCATGTTGATAAGTGCAAATACGATTTTATCTCTTGCCCTAAGTGTGGTTATTCAGCTCTTGATACCACATTTTCTAAGATTGATACAGCTCGTGTTAAGCTTATCCGTGCAGAATTTTGCCCAAGCTTTAAGCCTCAGCAGGAGGAGCTCGGGGAGACATATTCATACGAATATTCAATTGAGAAGTTTAAGCTGGCACTTATTTGTACTATGAAAAAGCGTGCGAAGATGTCTGAAAAGGCTTATGTTTGCCTTAAGATAGCATGGCTTCGTCGTGCTCAGCTAAAGGAGCTTGAGGGAAACAAGGATGCAGATCCAAAGGTAGTGGAGATGATTAAGAAGGAGTATGATGGCTTTTACGCTCAGGCCTACGAAGGCTTTATGAAGGCTATCTCTCAGGAAACACCACCTTATTGCGGAATGGCATCAGAGGCTGTTGAATTCATGCTGGCTAATATGTCTGTATATTATAAAAAATATGATGCGGCAATGAAAATCATTGCAAGACTTATTCAGTCGGCTAGCACATCTAGAAAGCTCAAGGATAAATGTGTTGAGCTAAAGGAAAAGATTGTTGCAGAACAAGGAGAATAGATTTTACGAACTGCCAATAGGTGGAAATTCCTAGATGGCAGTTCTTTTTTGAGGTTAATATGAATTGGATTAAATATTCTATAAATACAACTACAGAGGCTGAGGATTTTGTTAGTGCCATGCTTATGGAGGTAGGCATTGTCTCTATTGAAATAGAGAATAATGTGCCTGTGTCTGGTGAAAAGCAGGGTGGCGAATTTGAAGAGCTTCAGCCAGATTTACCTACAGATGATGGCACATCTAAGGTTTGCTTTTATCTTGGAGAGGATGAGGATCATGAAAGCATCTTATCTCAAGTAAAGGCTGAGCTTGCAGAGCTTAAAGAGACTATGGATATAGGTGAGGGTACAATAGATACATCTATCACTAAGCAGGAGGATTGGATTAACAATTGGAAGCAATTCTTTAAATCCTTCTATATAGATGATATTCTTATCAAGCCTACCTGGGAGAAGATTGCGCCAGCAGATGAGGGCAAGATTTTCGTTGAAATAGATCCAGGCGTTAGCTTTGGTACAGGAAAGCATGAGACTACTCAGCTATGTATCAGACAGCTTAAAAAATATGCTAAGGCTGGTGACGAAATCCTTGATATTGGCTGTGGTAGTGGAATTCTTTCTATCATTGCGAATAAGCTGCTTGATGGTAAGTGCCATTTAGTGGGTACAGATATTGATGAAGATTGTATTGTATCTACCTATGAGAATTTCGAAATCAACGGAATTCCAAAGGAAGCAGGTGATTTCTATGTGGGAAATCTTACCGAGGATAAGGAGCTTCAGGACAAGGTGGGCTACGAAAAATACGATATAGTAGTTGCAAATATTCTTGCAGATATTATAATCGGTATGGCACCTGCTATTTATCCTACACTTAAAGATGGTGCTTACTTTATTTCTTCGGGAATCATTGATTTCAAGGAAAATGAAGTAAAAGCAGCCTTAGAGGCAGTAGGACTTACTATTGTAGAAATTAATTATCAGGGAGAGTGGGTGAATATCACCGCTCGCAAGTAAAGGTATGCAACAGATATTTGTTAATGAGGGACCAGTTAATGGTAGCTTTGAAATAACCGGTGATGATATGCACCACTTGGTTAGGGTGGTGCGCCTTAAACGAGGGGAGATTATCCGTGTTTCTGTTAGCACAGGGGAAAATTTCCTTTGTGAAGTTAGTGATATCACAGATAATTCTCTTGTTGCTTCAGTCACAGAGCAGGTTCCATCAACAGAGCTTTCCAATAAAATCTATCTATTCCAGGGTTTACCAAAAGGGGATAAGATGGAGACTATAATTGAAAAGTGTGTGGAGCTTGGCGTATACGAGATTATCCCGGTTGAGATGAAAAACTCCATAGTGAAGCTTGATGACAAAAAGAAAAAATCAAAGCTTACAAGGTATCAGACTGTAGCAGCTACTGCAGCTAAGCAATCTAAACGCTCTATAATACCACGGGTTGCTGATTTTATGAGCTACAGGGATGCCTTTGAGTATGCCAAGTCTCTAGACATGCTACTTTTGCCTTACGAGAGCAAGAATGGCATGAAGGACACCTTTGATGTGCTTGATTCTATTAAGGAAGGTATGAGCATTGGCGTATTTATTGGTCCAGAGGGAGGCTTTGATTCTTCTGAAATAGAGCTTGTTAAGGATGATGTTCGCATTATTTCTCTTGGCAGAAGAATACTTCGAACTGAGACTGCGGCTATTTGTACACTTTCTATGTTGATGCTTAAAAGTGAGGTTTAAATGATTTACTTTGATAATTCGGCGACCACCAGATGCTCTGATGGTGCTATGAAAATAATTCAGGAATGTCTTCAGGTAAATTATGGTAATCCATCTTCTTTACACAAGATGGGTTACAAAGGAAAGGATTACCTTAAGAATTCCAGAGAAACAATTGCAGCTATTTTAAAATGCCAGCCTAAGGAGATATACTTCACCAGCGGTGGTACAGAAGGAAATAACTTAGCCATAAAAGGCGCGGCGCAGGCTAAGAAGCGCCTTGGCAATCACATTATTACTACAAAGATTGAACATGCCAGCGTGCTTAACCCGGTTAAGGCGCTTGAAAAGGAAGGTTTTGAGGTTACTTACCTTGGAACAGATGAATATGGAGTCATTTCTCTTGATGAGCTTAAGGCTGCCTTAAGGGAAGATACAATCCTTGTTTCAATAATGATGGTTAATAACGAAATTGGAAGCTTGCAGCCAATAGCTGAAGCCTGCAAGATTGTTAAGAAGGCTAATCCTGATATTATTTTTCACACAGATTGTATTCAGGCATTTGGAAAGATGAGCATTATCCCAAAGAAGCTTGGCATTGACATTCTTACTGTTAGTGGTCATAAGATTCATGCTGCCAAGGGCTCTGGATTTATATATATTAAGGATAAGGTTAGAGTGGTACCACAGATTCTTGGAGGTGGCCATGAGAGTGGTATGCGTTCAGGGACAGAGAATGTACCTGCAATAGCATCTCTTGGTGTGGCAGCTAAGGAAGCCTATGATAATCTTGACAGCAACCGTGAGCACATGTATGCTATGAAGGCTAGACTTATAGAAGGAATTAAATCAATCGATGGCGTTACTGTTAATGGCCACACTGGCGAAGATAGCGCACCACAGATTGTTAGTGTTTCTATTAAGGGAAATCGTACCAGGGCACAGGTCATGCTTAATGCCCTTCAGGACAATTATGGAATCCTGGTTTCAGCCGGTTCAGCTTGCTCTTCAAACAAGCCGGCTATCAGTGAGACGCTTAAGTCTATAGGTCTTGATAAGGATTTACTGGAGCGTACAATAAGGTTTAGCTTCTGTCCGGAAAACACCTTTGAAGAGGTTGATGCGGCTATAGAAGCTCTTAAAGATTTAGTACCAAAAATGGTTTTATAAAGGAAGGTAATATGACATATCAAGCATTTTTGATTAAATATTCAGAAATCGGTGTAAAGGGAAAAAACCGCTATGTGTTTGAGGATGCCCTTGTTCACCAGATTAAAAGAGCCCTTGATAAAGTAGAGGGACATTTTGTTGTTAAGAAGCAAAGTGGAAGAGTATTTGTTTCAGTAGAGGGTGAATATGATTATGATGAGGCTGTAGATGCATTGCAGCATGTTTTCGGAATCAGTGCGATTTGCCCTACTGTAGTTGTGCCAGATGAAGGCTTTGATAAGCTTGCTGAGGCAGTTGTTAAGTATGTTGATGAAGAGTTTGAGGATAAGAACTTCTCATTTAAGGTTATGGGGCGTCGCGCCAACAAGCAGTATCCTATGACATCTATGGAGGTAGCATCTGAAATAGGAGCAAGACTTCTTGATGCATTCCCGGAGATGAGTGTAGATGTTCACAATCCAGATAGAATCATCTATGTAGAGGTAAGAGAGAATATGGCCATCTACTCTACAGAGATTCCTGGACCACATGGTATGCCTGTAGGCACAGCAGGAAAGGCAATGCTTCTTCTTTCTGGTGGTATTGATTCACCTGTAGCAGGCTACATGATTAGTAAGCGCGGTGTTACACTTTCTGCAACATATTTCCACGCGCCACCATATACATCAGAGCAGGCAAAGCAGAAGGTTGTTGACCTTGCAAAGCTTGTTGCTAAATATTCTGGTCCAATCGATTTACATATTGTAAACTTTACAGATATTCAGCTATATATTTATCAGCAGTGTGCTCATGAGGAGCTTACAATTATTATGCGTCGTTACATGATGCGTCTTGCTGAGTATTTTGCTAAGGAAAATGATTGTATCGGTCTTGTTACTGGTGAGTCTATCGGACAGGTTGCCAGCCAGACAATGCAGTCGCTTAACTGTACAAATGCAGTTTGTTCGCTTCCAGTTTACAGACCACTTATTGCATTTGATAAGCAGGATATCGTTGATATTTCCGAAAAGATTGATACTTACGAGACATCAATTTTACCTTATGAAGATTGCTGCACTATTTTCGTAGCAAAGCATCCTGTTACTAAGCCTAAGCTTGAAGCTATTGAAAAGCATGAGCATCTTCTTGACGAGAAGATTGATGAGCTTATGAAGGCTGCAATTGATAGTGTTGAAATTATAAAAGTAAGATAAAAAATATGAGCTTTGCTATAAAAGCAAAGCTCATAATATTTAATAGCTTATAAAAAAGATTAAACGATGTAATCCTTTAATGTAGACATTACGTCCTCAGCATCGCCTTCAGCGTGTACTGTAAGGTCGATAGGCTTAGATAAATCAAGAGAGAAAATACCCATGATAGACTTAGCATCGATAACATAACGTCCGCTAACAAGATCAAAATCATAGTCAAACTGACTGATAGTATTAACAAATGACTTTACCTTGTCAATTGAGTTAAGTGAAATTTGAACTGTTTTCATTTTGCTGCCTCCTCCAAGTTTTTTTATAGGTTTATACTAAAGCAAAGGCATGTAAAAGTCAACAAAGTCTTGATATTTTCAATATTTTTAGAATTAAAAGAAAGGTATTTAGATAAATGAAAAAAGCTGCATTACATAATCTTGGTTGCAAGGTTAACGCATACGAAACAGAGGCTATGGAAGAGCTACTTAAGAAGGATGGCTTTGAAATAGTAGACTTTAACGAACAGGCTGATGTTTATGTAATAAATACCTGCTCAGTGACGAATATTGCTGACAGAAAATCTCGTCAGATGATTCATAAATGTAAAAAGCTTAATCCTGATGCATGTGTTGTTGCTGCAGGCTGTTATGTCCAAAATTTTGGAAAGGACATGGCTGATGAGCTTGGTGCAGATATTATTCTAGGTAATAATAAAAAGAATGATTTAGTGGCAAAGATTCATGAATATTTTGAAAAGCTTGATGAAAAGGATGGACCTATTTTAGATTACGTAGATATTAACGATGGCAATGTGGCCTACGAAAATATGATTATCGAAAAGGACTCAGAACACACCAGGGCTTTTGTTAAGGTTCAGGATGGCTGCAATCAGTTCTGTTCCTATTGCATCATTCCTTTTGCAAGAGGCCGTATTAGAAGCAGATCAATAGAAGATGTTGTTACAGAGGTAACAGGTCTTGCAAAGGCTGGATACAAGGAAGTGGTTATTACAGGAATACATTTAAGCTCCTTTGGTACAGGTACAGAGTTTGGGCTTGCTGATTTATTAGAGGCAATTCAAGCTATTGAAGGTATTGAGCGTATAAGAATGGGTTCCTTAGAGCCACAGATTGTTACGGAGGATTTTACGAAGAGAGTATCTGCACTGTCTAAGATGTGCCCACATTTCCACTTGTCATTACAGTCGGGCTGCGATAGTGTTCTAGTTAGAATGAACCGAAAATATTCTATTGAAGAATACACTAAGGGAGTTGAAATCCTTAGGAAGTACTTTGATAATCCTGCAATTACTACAGATATTATTGTGGGATTTCCACAGGAGACTGAGGAAGAATACGAAACAACACTTAATTATGTTGACGAAATTCAGTTTGCAGAATTACACGTATTTGCATATTCCAAGCGCGCTGGTACTAAGGCTGCTAAAATGCCAGGGCAGATTACAAATGCTGTTAAAAAAGAGCGTAGTGCTAAGCTAATTCAAAAAGGCTTAGATAATACAAAGGCTTATCGTATGTCCCACATTGGAAAGGTCATGGATGTGCTTTTTGAAGAGAAGCAGGTTATCGAGGGTAGTGAGTACTTTGTAGGATTTTCAAAGGAATACATAAAATGCATGATTAAAGCAGAAGGTAAGGATTTATCCAATACTATTCTTAAGGTGAAGGCCACAGAAATTACACCAGATTATGAGCACTTGCTTGTTGAAATTTGCTAATTTGTATATTAATATTAAAGTAATAGTTTGTAGTATGATATTTTTTGAGTAAAGACGAGGTAGATATGGCAGATTTAAGTAACACTCAATATTTTAAAGTTCAGAAGGAAAATCCTGTTGGCGTTAAGGATGTAATCGAGCAGGTTTACAGCGCTTTGACTGAAAAGGGCTATAATCCTGTTAATCAGATTGTTGGTTACATCATGTCTGGGGATCCTACATACATCACTAGTCATAATAATGCTCGAAGCCTCATTATGAAGGTTGAGCGAGATGAACTGGTGGAAGAGCTACTCAAAGAATACATTGAAAACGAGAGTTGGAATAAGTAATGAGTGGCAGAATACTGGGTCTTGATTATGGTACAAAGACAGTGGGGGTCGCAATTAGTGACCCTTTACTTTTGACTGCACAGGAGCTTGAAACTATTACTAGAGATAGGGCAAGCGCTTTGCGACATACTCTTGTTCGTATAAAGGATATTTGTGAAGAATACGGTGTTGAGCTAATTGTGCTTGGCTATCCACGTAATATGGATGACAGCGAAGGCTTTAGATGTGAGGACACCATTAAATTTAAAGAACTGTTAGAAAAGCGAGTAGATATTCCAATCACTCTTGTTGATGAGAGGCTTACTACTGTCTATGCAGATGAAATTCTTGAAGAATCTGGCGTCGCCAAAAAAGATCGCAAAAAATACATCGACCAAATTGCCGCCGCCATAATACTACAAGATTATTTGGATAATCGTAAATAATACTGCAAATTTTAAATGAGTTTGTCGTTGTAACAAGCGGATTATAGTTAGGAGATTTATGGAACCAATTATATTGCCAGGTGAAGATGGAGAGCAGATTAAGCTTTATGTCATTGAGGAGACAGAGGTTTCTGGGCATAAGTATTTATTAGTTTGTGATAATGAAGATGAAAATGAAGATGCTGAAGCATCTATTTTAAAAGAAGTAGCTGTAGAGGGCGATGAATCTATCTACGAATTTGTAGAGGATGATGTTGAGTTTGAAGCAGTTGCAAAGCTATTTGAAGAGTTAGTTGGTGAAGATGCCGACTTGGATTATTAATTAGATTTAGGAGGTTATTTTTTGAAAAAGAAAACTGAAAACACAGCTGAAAGGCTGAAGATTATTCCACTAGGTGGTCTTGAGCAAATCGGCATGAATATTACTGCTTTTGAGTACAAAGACAGTATTATTGTGGTGGATTGCGGACTTTCCTTTCCTGAGGATGATATGTTGGGCGTGGATCTGGTTATTCCAGATATAACATATCTTAAGGACAATCAGGAGAAGATTAAGGGATTTTTCATTACTCATGGTCATGAGGATCATATAGGGGCAATCCCTTATGTATTTAAGGAGCTTAACGTTTGTCCAATTTATTCTACAAAGCTTACAAACGGACTTATCGAGCATAAGCTTGAAGAGCATAAAATGCTTACAAAGGTTAAACGTAAGGTTGTTAAATATGGAACACATATTAACGCAGGAGATTTCAGAGTAGAGTTTATCCGTACTAATCATAGTATTCAGGATGCTGCTGCCCTTGCTATTTATTCTCCAGCAGGTATCGTTGTGCACACAGGCGATTTCAAGGTTGATTACACGCCAGTATATGGAGACCCAATTGATTTACAGCGCCTTGGTGAAATCGGAAAGAAGGGCGTACTTGCTCTTATGTGTGATTCTACAAATGCAGAGCGTCCTGGCTTTACAGCTTCAGAGAAGACTGTTGGTAAGACTATCGATTCTATTTTTGCTGATAACGATAGTACTCGTATCATCATTGCTACCTTTGCGTCAAATGTTGATAGAGTTCAGCAGATTATTAACTCTGCAGATAAATACGGCAGAAAGGTATGTGTGGAAGGCCGTTCAATGGTTAACACTATTGAGACAGCTTCAAAGCTTGGCTATTTACAGATACCTGACAATACACTTATTGATATCGAGTCACTTAAGTCTTACCCGGATGAGAAGGTTGTACTTGTTACAACAGGCTCACAGGGCGAGTCTATGGCAGCGCTTTCTAGAATGGCTAATGGAACTCATAAAAAGGTTCAGATTAAGCCTGGTGATATGATAGTATTTTCTTCTCACCCAATCCCTGGAAATGAGAAGGCTGTCTCAAATGTTATTAACGATTTGACAATGCGTGGGGCACAGATTGTTATGCAGGATGTACACGTTAGTGGACATGCCTGTGCAGAGGAGATTAAGCTTATTTATTCTCTTGTACGCCCACAGTTTTCTATTCCAGTCCATGGTGAGTACAGGCATCTGGTGGCTCAGGCTAAGATTGCTGAATCACTTGGTTGGGATCACGACCATATAAAGATTATTCGTTCCGGTGATGTACTTGAGCTTGGGGATAATTATTCTAAGATAGCAGGCCATGTACACACAGGTGCTATCATGGTTGATGGTATCGGTGTAGGAGATGTTGGTAACATCGTTTTACGTGATAGACAAAAGCTTGCCGAGGACGGTATCATTATCGTTGTGCTAACACTTGATGGCGCATCAGGTACAGTGCTTGCAGGTCCAGATATTGTATCCCGTGGTTTCGTATACGTTAGAGATTCAGAGGACCTTATGGAAAGCGCAAGAGCAGTCCTTGCTGATACAATGGATGTTCTTCAAGAGAAAAATATTACTGATTGGAACAAGATTAAGGGTGATATCAGAGATAATCTTTCTGATTTTGTATGGCATGAAACAGGACGTCGCCCTATGATTATTCCAATTATCATGGAAGTTTAAAATGATAGTAGATGAAAGATACACTACCTACTTAAACAGTCTTTATCCAGAGCTTAATGAGGGCCTTGATAATATCAGAAGAGAGGCCAGAGCGAATTACGTTCCCATTATCAGGGATGAGACAATCAATCTTCTTACTACATTGATTCGCATGAATCGGCCTAAGAGGATTTTAGAGGTAGGAGCAGCAGTAGGATTTTCGGCCTGTCTTATGGCAAGTGTTGCAGGGCCTGATACCCCTATAGTTACCATAGAAAACTATGAGCCAAGAATTCCTATAGCAACTAATAATATTAAAAACATGGGCTTTGAGAACCAAATCACACTTATTGAAGGTGATGCTACACAGGTTCTTAAGGAATTAGAAGGTCCTTTTGATTTTGTATTTATGGATGCAGCTAAGGGGCAATACATTAATTTTTGGCCGGAGATAAAGCGTCTTACTGCAGATGGTGGCATCATTGTTACAGACAATGTGCTTCAGGATGGAGATATTATCGAGTCCAGATATGCCATCACTAGACGCAATCGTACCATTCATAAGAGAATGCGTGATTATCTTTTTGAGCTTACCCATGATGAAGGCTATACTACTACAATATTACCATTGGGGGATGGAGTTAGTATTAGTGTGAAAGGAAAGAAATGAGAGAAACAGAATTACTAGTTCCTGCAAGCAGCCTAGAGGTTCTTAAGGTTGCGGTTATATATGGAGCTGATGCAGTTTACATTGGTGGAGAAGTTTATGGTCTTAGAGCTAAGGCAAAGAACTTTTCCAAAGAGGATATGATTGAAGGCATTAGATTTGCCCATGAGCATGGTGTTAAGGTTTATGTCACAGCTAATATCCTTGCCCACAACGGTGATTTAGAGGGCGTTAAAGAATATTTTAAAGAGCTTAAGGAGATTAAGCCAGATGCCCTTATTATTGCAGACCCAGCTATATTTATGTTAGCTAAGGAAATTTGCCCTGACATCGAAAGACATGTTAGTACGCAGGCTAATAACACTAATTATGGCACTTATAAGTTCTGGTATGACCTTGGAGCCAAGCGTGTGGTTTCTGCAAGAGAGTTATCCCTTGAAGAGATAAAAGAAATCAGAGCAAATATTCCTGACGATCTTGAAATAGAGACATTCATTCATGGTGCAATGTGTATTTCTTATTCAGGTAGATGCCTGCTTTCAAATTACTTTACAGGAAGAGATGCTAATCAGGGAGCCTGCACACATCCATGCAGATGGAAATATGCGGTGGTTGAGGAGCAGCGCCCAGGTGAATATCTTCCAGTATACGAAAATGAAAGAGGTACTTATATTTTCAATTCTAAGGATCTTTGCATGATAGAACATATTCCTGATTTACTTTCATCTGGAATTGACAGCTTTAAGATTGAGGGACGTATGAAGACTGCCCTTTATGTGGCAACAGTTGCTCGTACCTATCGTAAGGCTATTGATGATTGCATGGAATCTGAAGAGAAATATCTTGCAAACTTAGATTGGTACAAGGAACAGATTTCTGCTTGTACTTATCGCCAGTTTACAACAGGCTTCTTCTATGGTAAGCCATCAGAGGAGTCTCAGATTTATGATAATAATACCTACAATATCGGATATACATATCTTGGAATTTCAGGGCCAAAGAATGATGAAGGCTACTTTGAAATAGAGCAGCGTAATAAATTTTCAGTAGGTGAAACTATTGAAATTATGAAGCCAAACGGTGATAATATAGATGTAGAGGTTCTTGGAATTAAAAATGAAGAGGGCGAGGATATGGAGTCCTGTCCACATCCTAAACAAAAGCTATTTATCAAATTAAGTGTAACACCTGATGAATTTGATATTCTAAGAAGAAAAGAAGCTTAAAATTAGTTACGAGGAGAATACAAATGGCAGAAAGTAAATATGTAGCTTATGTAGGCACTTACACACACGAAACAAGTGTTGGTATTTATGTTTATGATGTTGACCCTAACACTGGAGTTCTTACAGAAAGAAGTGTAGCGCCTATTAACAACCCATCGGATATTATTAATTCACATGACAATAAATTCCTTTATTCAATTGCCGATGAAGGTGTTGCCGCATTCAAGATTCTTGAAAACGGTGATTTGGAAAAGATTAATCAGGAATGGGTCGGCGGAATGAGAGGTTGTAACCTCTGTGTTGATTCAAAGAACAGATATCTTTTTGTAGCAGGTTATCATGATGGCCGTGTTACTATGATGAAGTTAAATGAGGATGGTTCCATTGCAGGTATTGCAGATGGTATTTTCCATCAGGGAATTGGTAAATCTGTTGCAGATAGACCATTATATCCACATTGTACATGTGTTGAGCTTACTAAGGATGAAAGATTCCTCTGTGTAGTAGAAAATGGTCTACATCAGATTAAAATCTACGAAGTAGATTACGATATGGGCAAGCTTCGTCTTGTAGATATTGTTAGATGTACAATGGGCTCAGCTCCACTTAGAATGAAGTTTTCTCCAGATGGTAAATATGCTTATGTTATCACTGAGATGTCTAATGAGATATTAGTTTATGATTATCATATTATTGATGATCATCCTGATTTCGAATGTATTCAGACAGTATCACTTCTTGTTGGGGTTGATGAGGAAATCAGTACAGGTACTAATATTAAGTTCGGTGATGATGATAAATTCATATATGCCAGCGTAGATGGTCTTAATGCTATATGCATGTATGAAAGAGATCCTAAGTCAGGAAAGATTAAGTATTTCTCACACAGCTTTATTAGTGGTGATTACCCTAAGAGCTTTGCAATTCTTCCAGGGGATAAGTACTATGTTTCTTTAAATCATGATACTAACGAAATACGTAGCTTTACCATCGATAAAAAGGCAGGACATTCATTGATGCAGAATGCACCAATCAAGATTGCAAAGCCTAATAGTATTGTTATAGTAAAGATTAAATAGCTTGTTGTAAGGGCTGATAAAACAGCCCTTTTTTCTTTTATTAGACCATAGGGAGGTAATGATGGCAGGTTCAACTTTCGGAAGTAATATTACAGTAACAACTTGGGGCGAGTCACATGGTAAAGCTATAGGTGCTGTTATCGATGGCATTCCAGCGGGAATGAAGCTAGATGAGCATGATATTCAGATTTACCTTGATAGAAGAAAGCCAGGGCAATCAAAGTTTACAACAGCACGTAATGAGGCTGACCAGGTAAAGATACTATCAGGTGTTTTTGAGGGCGTTACCACTGGTACACCTATTTCAATTATGGTTGAGAATACTGATCAGCATTCTAAGGATTATGGTAATATTGCCACCTGCTTTAGACCGGGTCATGCCGACTATGGCTATATAGAAAAATACGGCCTCAGAGATTACAGAGGCGGTGGACGTTCATCTGGCCGAGAGACCATTGGACGAGTTGCGGCAGGCGCCATCTGCGCAAAGCTTTTGTCTGAGCTTGGAATTACAGTTTGCGCTTACACTAAATCCATTGGCGATATAAAGATTTACGATTTTGATTTATCTGAGAGAGACAACAATGCACTTTGCATGCCAGACCCTACAGCTGCAAAGAAGGCTTCAGAATATCTTGAGGCTTGCATGCTTAATAATGACAGCGCAGGTGGTATAATAGAATGCCTTATTACAGGTGTGCCTGCTGGTGTAGGTGACCCTGTATTTGATAAATTAGATGCCAATCTTTCAAAGGCACTAGTTTCTATTGGCTCTGTTAAAGGCGTAGAGATAGGTGATGGATTTGCTGCATCAAAGACTGTAGGCAGCATCAACAATGATAAATTTAGAATGGTTGATGGCAAAGTAACCAAGGCTACCAACCACAGCGGTGGTATCTTAGGCGGCATTTCTGATGGAGATGATATTATCGTAAGATGTGCCATTAAGCCTACACCATCTATATCACAATCTCAGCCAACAGTTAACGAGGCGTATGAGAACCTTGACATTGAAATTCATGGAAGACATGATCCTGTCATTGTGCCAAGGGCTGTTGTAGTTGTGGAGGCTATGTGTGCTATTACTATTTGTGATGCACTGTTTTCACACATGACAGATAGATTAGATTATATTAAGGAGTTTTATAAGAATTGAAGTACGAATTATTAAAGACAGAGGGAAAGGCGAAAAGAGGTCGTTTTCATACTGTTCATGGTGTAATTGAAACACCCGTTTTTATGAATGTTGGTACAGTTGCAGCTATTAAAGGTGCTGTATCTACGGATGATTTAAGACAAATCAAGACTCAGGTTGAGCTTTCTAATACATATCATCTTCATGTTAGAACAGGTGATAAGCTTATTAAGGAGCTTGGGGGCTTGCACAAATTCATGGCTTGGGACAAGCCAATCCTTACTGATTCAGGCGGATTCCAGGTATTTTCTCTTGCTGGTATCAGAAAGATTAAAGAAGAGGGGGTTACCTTCAATTCCCACATAGATGGCCGCAAGATTTTTATGGGACCTGAGGAATCTATGCAGATTCAATCCAATCTTGGTTCTACCATTGCCATGGCTTTTGACGAGTGCCCACCAGCACTTGCAGAGCGCAAGTATGTAGAGGATTCTGTTGCACGTACAACCAGATGGCTACACAGATGTAAGGCAGAAATGGCTCGTCTCAATTCCTTGGATGACACCATCAATAAAGAACAGCTATTGTTCGGTATAAATCAGGGTGCTGTATACAATGACATTCGTATAGAGCATGCCAAGATTATTTCAGAGCTTGATTTACCAGGCTATGCTGTTGGTGGTCTTGCTGTTGGAGAGAGTCATGAGCAGATGTATGATGTGTTAGATCACGTTGTACCATACCTTCCACAGAACAAGCCTACATATCTTATGGGTGTTGGTACACCAGCTAACATATTAGAATCAGTAGAGCGTGGTATTGATTTCTTTGACTGTGTATATCCTAGTAGAAATGGTCGTCATGGTCATGTTTACACAAACCATGGCAAGCTCAATCTGTTCAATCAGAAGTTTGAAAAGGATATGCGTCCAATTGAGGAAGGCTGCGGTTGCCCAGCATGTCGCACTTATTCTAGAGCATATATACGTCATCTTCTTAAAGCCAAGGAGATGCTTGGAATGAGACTTTGCGTACTTCACAATCTATATTTCTACAACACAATGATGGAAGAAATTAGAGATGCTCTTGATGCAGGAATGTTTGCAACATATAAGAAAAATAAGCTTGCATCTATGGAAGCTGGCGAGGATTAATATTAAATAAATATTAAAATATGGCATTTTTGTTGCCATAAAATAATTTTTTTTGTAGAATGTTTTATAGTGATTTGGCGAAAGCCATTAGTAGGAGGATAATTTAATGTTAAACAATGGTATGTTATTAGCTGCAACTGGTATGAATAGTTCAATCAGCTTAATCATTTGGGTAGTTGTACTTTTTGTATTCATGTATTTCTTCATGATTCATCCACAGCAGAAGGAGCAGAAGGAAAAGACAGCAATGATGTCTTCTCTTGAAATCGGTGATACAGTACTTACAACAAGTGGTTTCTATGGTGTAGTTATTGCTATTCCTGATGACACAACAGTTATTGTAGAGTTTGGTAGCAATAAGAACTGCCGTATCCCTATGCAGAAGGCTGCAATCTCTCAGATTGAAAAGCCAGAGGATGCTGTTAAGGCTACAGAAGAGAAATCTAAATAATAAGTAAATGTTTAAGGACTTCCCAAATGGGAAGTCCTTATTTTTATTTCTTTCGATTTTTAAGGTATTGAGAACCTTTGTTGAGTAAGGCTTTGGTTGAAGCCACGGGATGAGTGAACTTTGCGATGTGTCTAAACTGACCGCGCTGGGTTTCGGTTGCATTCTTAATCCATTCTTTGACAGCCTCGGTTGACAACTGTTCTTTGATTTCCTCTATGCGCTCAGCTGTAAGCTCTCGTTTAACGAAGGCCGCTTCTTTCTTTTCAGCAGCTTTTTCTATTCTTGCAATCTTTGATTCTGTAAGGTTAAGCTGTATTGTTTCAACGCGCTCGGACATCTGAGCATTTATCTGATCGTTAATACGCTCGAATTGTTTTGCAAAGGTAGTAAGGGCTGATACAGTAAGAGCCATATCCATTCCAAATAGGAACATAAAAATAAGTGACAAAAGTTCTATTATGATTTCTGGTATAGATCCTACCCCTCTCATTATAGGTGGTATAATCAACTGTGTAACAATGATTCCTGCAAATCCAAAGCAACAGGTAAAGGGTAGACAAACCCGGCCGTTTATATTAAGGGGCATATCTGAATAATCCCACCATCTAGCGTTAAATTTTTTCTCTAGGGCATATGATGTAGAGTATTCTAAAATAAAGGAACCTATGGCACATCCAAAGAATATGGTAACATAGGATGCGTGGCGAAGGGTATCTATTGGTAAATCAATAAAGATTATCTGGGCTAATGTGGCACCTACACCATAAAGCGGAATACAAGGACCATATAAGAACCCACGATTCTGCCAAGTCTTTTCGTGAATGGTGCAGAAGCAGGTTTCGTATATCCAACCAATGAAGCTATAAATAATAAAGTACACAAAATATCTGCTTAACATAATTCTTCTCCCTTCATACTTAGTCTATAGTATAGAAGAAATGAGGCGAGATTTAAAGTAAATGTTTGTTAATTTACTTGAAAAGATATTTGCGCTATGATATACTTCAAATGTTGCAAAATACGTAACACAAATATTAAATTTAGCCTAAATGGGAGGCAATTATGCAAGCATTAAAGATAGTTCTTATTTTTTTATTAATCGCTATATGTGTGGCACTTACAGTCATCATTCTTTTCCAGGAAGGAAAGCAGAACGGACTTGGTTCTTTATCAGGACAGCAGTTTGATTCATATTGGAGCCGTAACAAGGGTCGCTCACGTGAGGGCTTACTTGTAAAGCTTACTAGCGTATGCGTCATTCTTTTCTTCATACTTTCTGCAGTACTTAATATTGGAAGTTTTTAAGATGTAAAGTTTGCCACCCTGATAGGGTGGCATTTGTTTTATATAGGAGGCGTATGAAAGAATTCGATAAACAAAAGCATTTCTTGATGGATGTTTTTAAGAGTCAGGCCTATATCCCTATGAAAAAGAAGGAGTTGGAAATCCTTCTTGATGTTGAAAAGGATAAGCGTGGGGAATTTGCTGAGGTTTTACAGGAATTGGTAGATGAAGGAATGGTAGAGATTACCAAAAGAGGCAAGTACCAGATACCTGAAAACAGGCCTAAATTTGTTAAGCTTAAAGACCATAAATCTAAAAAGCCATCAAAGGCAGAGGTTACAAGGGGCAAGCAGTCTCTTAATCAGGTTGCCAAGAATGCAAATAGACCTAAAAATGAAAATATAGAGCCAGATATTATTGGAAGATTTATTTCACATAAGGACGGCTATGGTTTTATAGAGGTAGAGGGCAGCGAAGAGGATTATTTTGTCGGCAGAGATAATACGGGCTTTGCTATGCAGGATGATACAGTCGCAGCTGTTCTTACATTTGGTGCCCCTGGAAAGCGCCAGGAGGCTAGGGTCATCAGAATCATAGCGCATGGCTTTTCAGATGTGGTTGGAACCTATGAGAAAAGCGCAGGCTTTGGTTTTGTAGTGGCAGACAGTAACAAGCTGGATAGAGATATATTCATTCCTGCTGGAAAGGATATGGGAGCCGTTACCGGTCATAAGGTAGTATGTCACATTGAAGATTATGGTGATGACAGCCATAAGCCAGAGGGAGTTATTACTGAAATCATTGGTCATAAGAATGACCCTGGTGTAGATATATTGTCTATTGTAAGGGGCTTTGGAATCGAGCCGGAATTTCCTGCAAAGGTGCTAAAGCAGGCTACTACTGTAGCTAAGCCTGTATCCGAGGCTGACATGGCAGGAAGGAACGATTTAAGAGAGCTTCCAATCATCACTATAGATGGTGAGGACACTAAGGATATTGATGATGGTGTTTCTCTTCAGATGGATGGAAGTAACTATATCCTTGGTGTGCACATAGCGGATGTTACTAACTATGTGCAGGAGTCTTCAGCACTTGATGTTGAGGCGTTAAAAAGAGGTACATCAGTATATCTTGCAGATAGGGTTATACCTATGCTTCCTCATACATTATCTAATGGTATGTGTTCCCTTAATGAGGGAGAGGATAGACTTGCTCTTTCTTGTATCATGACCTTTAATCCTAAGGGGGAGCTTGTGGATCATGAGATTTGCGAATCAGTTATTCATAGTAAGCATCGCATGACTTACACTAACGTATATGCCATAATGACTGGTGATGAAGAAGTGAGAGGTCAGTACGCCGATGTTTCTGAGATGATTGATAGGATGTATGAGCTTTCAAAAATCCTTAGGGCAAAGCGTAAAAAGAGGGGCTCTATTGATTTTGATTTCCCAGAGACACATATTATCATTGATGAAAACGGTAAGGTGGTAGGTCTTGCACCATATGAAAGAAATGATGCTCACAAGCTTATAGAGGACTTTATGCTTGCAGCAAATGAAACTGTTGCTGAGCATTTTTCACTGATGGAATCACCTTTTGTATATCGTGTGCATGGTGCACCTGACCCTGAAAAGATGCAGGCCTTAGGCAGATTCCTAGGAGCATGTGGCTATAGCCTTAAGGGCAATAAGGACAGCATTCATCCTAAGGAAATACAAAAGATGCTTGAATCTTTGGCAGGTCACGAGGATGAAGCAGTTATTACAAAGATGACACTTAGAAGCATGCAACAGGCCAGATATGATACAGAATGCAAGGGACATTTTGGCTTGGCCGCTCAATATTATTGTCACTTTACTTCGCCAATCAGAAGATATCCTGATTTGCAGATACATCGTATTATTAAGGACCATCTTCGTGGTAGAATGAACGAACGTAAGATATATCATTATGAATCAATTCTTCCTCAGGTTGCGCTTGAAACCAGTAAGCTGGAGCGTAGAGCGGAGGAATGTGAGCGTGAAGTAGACAAGCTAAAGATGGTTCAGTTTATGAGACAGTTTATAGGACAGCAGTTTGAAGGAAATATTTCTTCAATCACAGGATGGGGTATGTATGTAGAGCTTGAAAACACCGTAGAGGGGCTTGTTCATGTATCTACTCTTTATGATGATCACTATGATTTCATAGAGGAGAATCTTACACTTGTGGGCGAGCGTACAGGACGTACCTTTAAGCTAGGCCAGCCTGTTACCGTAATCCTTGACTCCGTGGACGAAAATGCCCGCACCATCGATTTTGTTTTAGAGGAATTTCAGAGGTTCTAGTTTATGGCTCGCAAGTTACGCTTACAAGCCTGAGAAAACTCCGCTCAGCTAAGAATGCTTCGCTTGAGTTTTTCTCAGAGCTAGTTAGCTACTTGCTATTTATACATATCATTTAATTAACAGGAGCTTTTACGAATGAATAAAGAAGGACGTAAATTAATTGCTAATAATAAAAAAGCATATCATGAATATTTCATGGAGGAGGAGTATGAAGCAGGAATCGAGCTGCACGGCACTGAAGTGAAGTCTATGCGAATGGGCCAGTGCTCCATTAAGGAAGCCTTCGTGCGCATTGATAATGGCGAAATGTTTATTTATCAGATGCACGTTAATCCTTATGAGAAGGGTAACATTTTTAACCGTGACCCACTTCGCCCTAGAAAGCTTCTTTTGCATAAATCAGAGATTAATCGTTTGCTTAGCAAGATTAAGGAGAGCGGATACACAATCGTTCCTTTAGAGGTTTATCTTAATAATGGACTGGTTAAGGTAAAGATTGCTCTTGCAAAGGGTAAGAAATTATACGATAAGCGTGCTGATATCCAAAAGAAGGATATGAAGCGCGAAGCAGAAAGAGACTTTAAGATAAGGAATTTAGGCTAATGAAGATTATACTTGCATCAAACTCACCAAGAAGAAAAGAATTGCTTACACAGGCAGGGGTAGATTTTGAAGTAAAGTCTGCTGATGTTGAAGAGGTAACAGATAAGACTAAGCCAGAAGAAGTGGTAATGGATTTAAGTAAGCTTAAGGCTAACGCTATTGCAAAAGAAAATCCAGGAAGAAGGATAATTGCTGCAGACACAGTGGTTGCCTTTAATGGTGAGATTCTTGGAAAGCCAAAGGATGAAGCTGATGCCTTTAGAATGTTAAAGGAGCTTTCAGGCAATACTCATCATGTATATACAGGTGTTACCATCATTGATGAGGATGGTAAGTCAAATACCTTCTATGAAGCTACAGCTGTTAGCATGTATGAGAATTCTGATGAGCTTATAAATAAGTACATTGCAACAGGAGAGCCTATGGATAAAGCAGGAGCTTATGGCATCCAAGGTAAGGGGGCAATTCTTGTTAAGGAGATTAGTGGAGATTACAACAATGTAGTTGGACTTCCACTTGCAAAGGTTTATCGCAATTTATACTAGAAGTTTATTGATTTTTGCGTCAAAACCTATATAATAAAATATGCTGTTAAGGCATATTGCTTGGGCTAGTAATGGTTTCGACAGGGGTCATGCAGCGGAAGAAGCGAGTCCCACGGTAATGGGTTAAATGGCCAAACTTAAAATTAAACGCTGAAGATAATTTAGCATACGCAGCCTAGTTGCTGCAGTCTGACTTAGAGCACCTACACTTTAAGACCCAGGCTTCGACTCTGTAGGAAACGACGTTACCAAAGCTTTGAGGTAACGGGCGTATTATGAAGCTACTAAAGCATATATCTTGTTTGTAAGAGATATGTGGAGGGAATGTAAAACTACAAACTACACTCGTAGAAGGGCCGGGAATTGGCTTTTGGACACGGGTTCGACTCCCGTCTAGTCCACTATAAATACCCGTAAGATTTAGTCTTACGGGTATTTTTTTAACAAATTGCACACAGTTTATTCATAGGTGTCTAGTATATTGAATATAAGATATTTTAGTACGTTTAGGAGGAAACTATGAATAAACAAACTAATGTAAATAATCAATCTAAAAAAGGACCATCTCCTAAGGCTATAAGCAAGAGACTAACTCTGTTATTTGTTCTTATGTTGATAGCTAGTACGCTATTTGCAGAAGGAATTATCATTACACTTGGTTATGGCATGATTAAGGATTTAATTGATAAATCTTTGAATAATCAGGTTGTTGCGGAAGCAGGAGATGTTAACAGAGAGCTTAATTCTATTTTCTATTATCTGAATGGTATAGCTGATGGAGTGGAAAATGAAACCTTTGAGGATGATGCAGCAATTCTTCACTACTTGGCGCCAACTGTTGAAAGATATCCTCTAATTCCACTTGGAGCATATATCGGAACAAATGATGGAAAGTTCCTTGATGCGTCAGGCTGGGTTCCTGATTCAGATTATATAGTGGCGGAAAAAGGCTGGTATAAGGAAGGTATGGGCTATGATAATACATGGTTTTACTATTATGATCAGCCTTACTTTGACGCAGCTACCGGTGATTTGTGTGCCACTGTAATTCGTCATGTAAAGCTAAAGGATGGTAGAGAAGGTGTATTTGCATCTGATTTGATTCTTACATCTATTCAAGAGCAGCTAAATGAGGTTAAGCTATACAAGACTGGTGGCTGCATTATGGTCACAGGTGAAGGCCAAATCTTATCCTATAAGGATACATCTATTTGCGGAACAAATATTGCAGATAACAAAGATGCTTTTTTCTCAGGTGTCAATTCATTCCTTGCAGAGGAGCATGGAATTGTAAAAACTGTTAAGGCTAAAGGAACAGCTTATTATATGGTATCAGCTCCTGTAAGTGGAACTGATTGGCAGGTAATAATTTATGCTAAGAGATCAGAAGTTTTGGCGTCACTCTTTACAATAGTATATATTCTTATTGGATTTACTATAGCTGCAGTCCTTATAGTTGTTCTTGTAATGATTAAGGTTCTTTCTAATATGATTAAGAAGCCTGTAACAGCGCTTACTGAAAATATCGAAAAGATTGCAAATGGCGATTTCACTGTTGAGATTGCATCGAAAGGCAATGATGAGATTGCATTTATGAATACTGCCATGGGCGGATTTATAAATGGTATGCGAAATAGTTTAGGTGAAATCAAGACGGTGTCTACAAGGTTAATTGATGATGCCCAAATATCTAAGGATACAGCTGAGAATCTGGAGCTTGCTGCCAATGAGCAATCCGTATCCATGGATCAGATTAGAAGTAACATCGATGATATGGCAGATGCAGTTACAGAGGTAGCTGAAAATGCCACAACCTTGGCTCAAACCATTTCAGATGTAACCACCGAAGAAGAAGAAATCGAAAATACAATGAATGGTCTGGTTAAGAAGGCTGATGTTGGTCAAAAGGATATGAAGAGTGTCTCAGAGGAAATGGACAACATCGTTAAATCTATGAATGATATGGCAGAAGCTGTTAGCAGTGTAGATGATGCTGCACAGCAGATTACTCAGATTGTAGATATGATTAATTCTATTTCTTCACAGACTAACCTGCTTTCACTTAATGCTTCTATTGAAGCAGCAAGAGCTGGTGAGGCTGGCAAGGGATTTGCGGTAGTTGCAACAGAGATTGGTGCCCTTGCAAACAATTCTGCTGATGCAACAAATCAGATTGTTGATATTATTAAAGAAATGTCTGATAGAGTTAAGGATTTGTCAGAGAAATCTACGGCCAATACAGAGCTTATTAATAATAGTGCAGAATCAATTAACAACGCTGCTGATACATTCTTACAGATTACTACAGAATTAAATACAGCAAGCTCTACACTTAATGACATGGCTGAGCAGATGAGAAAAGTGAACGATGTTGCTACTAACATGGCATCGGTATCAGAACAACAGTCTGCAGCCACACAGGAAATTGCATCTAATGTGGAGAAGGTAACTGAATCTGCTAAGGAGGTTGCAGTTTCTTCTGAAAAGGTTGCTAACGCTGCATCAAATGTTTCTACAGCTGTTGATACAATCAATAACAACCTGGTTCGATTCACAATTGATGCTACTAACAAAATAAAAGATGGTATGGATTCTGAGTAAATGTAAGGCGGAAGGGGCAAACCTTTCCGCCTTTTCGTTATATTTAACAGAAATTTCGTTCTGAATTGAACGGGGTATTTCTTAATGCTAAAATTATAAATAATTTTAGTGGGGAGCGGAGAGTAATTTTATGGCAAGATATAATAGAAATATGACTGATGATGAACGAAAGGCCTATAGAAAGAAAAAAAGGCTTATTCGTAAAATACAGGTATACAGCGAGATAGCAATCATTTCTTTGTTAATCATAGTGTCAGCAGGTCTGATAATTACCCATTTTAGTGGAAATAAAGATAAGCTTAGTGTTGCAAAAGAAGAAACCAAAAAGGAGAGTCTTGAAACAGCATCAAAGGAAGAGGATTCAGGGCTTAAGGTTTCAGCAAAGGCAGATGAACCTGAACCTGCAGAAACGGTAGAGGAAGAAGAAACTCCAAAGGCAGCTACTTATTCGGCAAAAGAAAATGATAATACTGTTAATATAGAGGGAGATGTTGTAAGCCAAAATGCGGTGCTGATTAATAATCAGACTAAAGAGATAGTAGCTACTAGAGGTGCCCATGATAAAATCGTTCCAGCATCTATGACAAAGGTATTGACTGTGCTTACTGCAGCTAATCATATTTCTAAAGAACAGCTTAATGAGGTGGTTACAATGTCTCATGAGGCTACTGATTATTCTTATGCTGGTGGCGGTTCTACTTCTGGATTTGTTGAAGGGGAAGAGGTTACTGTAAAGGATCTTTTCTATGGAACTATACTTCCCTCTGGTGGTGATGCCGCAGCTGAACTTGCTATGTATGTAGCAGGTGATATAGACAGCTTTGTTGCTATGATGAATGAAGAGGTGGCTGCTTTAGGGCTTACAGATTCGCATTTTACTAACCCTGTTGGTTTTCATAACGAGGATCATTATAGTACGCCTTACGATATTTCAATTATTATGATGGCGGCATTAGATAACGAAATATGTAAAGAGGTTTTAAGTACCAAGGTATACAATTCTACTGGAACTAATGTGAATCCAGAGGGAATTACTATTTCTAACTGGTTCCTAAGAAAAATCGAGGATAAAGATATCGGGGGCGAGATAGAAGGAGCAAAAACAGGTTTTGTTAATGAATCTGGAAATTGTGCTGTAAGCTCCATGATTTCAGCCTCAGGTACTGAATATATCTGTTGTACAACTAATTCAACCTCTGGTTGGCGTTGTATTTATGATCATGTGGCTATCTATAAATCTTATGCAAAGTAAAATAGCCTTCTCCTTTTTGGGGAAGTGGTGATAGCTTCTCCCCTAGGGAGAAGCCTTTTTATTTCACAATATCTATGAGCTTGCGAATATTATCAATAAAAGCCACAGGCTTAAACTTAGATAACACATCCATATCCCTAAAGCCGTAGGTACATAGAACATAATCAAGTCCTGCATTTTCTCCTGTGGCAGCATCTACCTCAGAATCTCCTACATAAAGCACCCTTGATTTATCAGTAACACCAAGAGCATTAAGTGCCATGTTTACAGGAGCAGGGTCTGGCTTTCTTTCATGCTTTCCATTATCACCGATTACTATATTTATATTAGGTTTAAAGAAATCATTAAGAAGAGATTCACTGGCAGTTTGGCCTTTGTTAGTTACAATTGCCATTTTAATACCCATATCAGAAAGCTTTTTTGTGGTTTCCATAATGCCATCGTAAGGCTTTGTTTTTATAAGATTGTGTGTGTTGTAATAATCCACGAACTCCTTAAAGAATTCATCAAAATGCTCGTAAGTCTCCCCCATAGGAAGGGCTCTTACCACAAGCATTCTAAGACCATTTCCTACAAAGCGTCGCACATCATCAATAGAGTGAGTTGGAAAGTGGTATTTCGCAAGCATATAATTAATAGAATCCGTCAGGTCTTCTAGGGTGTATAGTAAAGTACCGTCTAAGTCAAATAATATTGTGTCGTATCTCATTTTTACTTCCTCTTTATTAATCTTTTAGTTTATAAGTCTATTATAGTTTTTTATAAAGGAAAATATTGAATAATAAACACCCCTCTGATATGATTTTTATATATTAAATGCTAGGAGGATGATATGAATTACAAGATTAGAGAGGCTGAAACTTCCGATGCTAAAGCAATTCACGATATTTATGGATACTATGTGGCTAATACTTATGTCACATTTTCAGAGGTTAATCCTGATGTAGATTCTTATGCAGAAAGTATCGTAAATACGAAGAAGGATTATCCATACATTGTTGCAGTGGATGAAAATGATAGGGTGGTAGGCATGGCTTACGGTGGTAGAGTTCGTCATCATGATGCTTACAAATACGCTGTTGAAACTACCATTTATTTAGGACCAGATGTACCAAAGCATTCTGGAATTGGTAAGCTTTTGTATAAAGAGCTTGAAAAAAGGCTTACTAGTATGGGATACAAATTCATGTATGGTGTTATCACAGATGATAATGATACAAGCATTGCCTTCCACAAGGCTCTTGGCTTTGAAGAGGTAGGGCATTTTACAGATATTGGATATAAATTTGGAAATTGGAAAGGGATAGTGTGGTATAGAAAGCAGATTGGTTCTTTGACTGATATGCCACGATAAATTGATATGAGAAGAGCATTTAGATATTTTTTGATTTCCATTCTATCGATTGTGTTCACATTGATAGCGGTGGGGGTTATTTATATAGTCGCTGATACTCACAGTAGGATTCAGCTACAGGACAATAAAGAAACTTACTCTACAGAGGAAGTTGAAGAACTAATGAGTGAGGCTAAAGCTGAAGGAAGAAAAGGCGTATTGGATTCCATTAAGGAATCACTTGAAAATGGAAATACCGTTATTTCTGTTTTGAAATCCCTTTATCCTGAGTATATAGTTGTAGCAGCTAACTCTAAGTACAATTTTGTTGAAATCAATGATGAATTAGCTAAAAACAATTTTAATATTGATAATCTTTCAGAGGATGAGTTAGGTCGATATGTATATTCATCAGACGGAGAGCTGACCTCTCGCTTTGGAATAGACGTAAGCTCTCATCAGGGAGACATTGATTGGGAGGCTGTTAAAGCTGAAGGTGTAGAATTCGTTTTCGTAAGAGCTGTTTACAGAGGCTATGGTACAGGAAAGCTTGTAGTAGATGAAAAATGCCTTCAAAATATTGAAGGAGCCCAGGCGGTAGGCATTGATGTAGGCGTATATGTATTCTCGCAGGCTATTAGTCAGGCTGAGGTTTTAGAAGAAGCTTCTACAGTCATTGGCTTACTTGATGGCTATACATTACAGCTTCCTATAGTATTTGATGTTGAAAAAGTGGCAGACAGCTCAGCTAGAACAAATGCACTTACAGTGCAGGAAAGAACTGACCTTACAAAGGCATTCTTAGAGGCTGTTAAAAATGCTGGCTACCAGCCAATGTTTTATCACAACACAGAGATGGGAGCTATGCTTTTAGATCTCACACAGCTTACAGAATACCCAAAGTGGTTTGCAGGCTACAATCGTGAATTTTACTGGCCATATGAATACGACATTTGGCAGTACTCAGAAACAGGCCGCGTCAACGGAATCAACGGAAACGTAGACTTAGATATTTGGTTACAATAAAATAACATAGACTTGGAAATTTGGATACAATAAAAATACCCTATTACGGTAACAATCATAATAATTCTACGCTCAGCATAGAAAGCTTCGCTTAAGAATCATTATAGATTATTACCTATAGGGTATTTTTATTGTAATAATATATCAGCCAGTTTGTCGTTGTCGGCAGGATTCATGAAACAGAAGCGGATGTAGTTGTCACCTAGGTATGGGAAGGTGGAACAATCGCGAATCATGAGGCCCTTACGGATAGCTTTGTCGAAAAGGTCGACGCTGGTTATGCCTTCTTCTAAAATCTTAAGCAGCATGAAATTGCCATGAGGTTTATATGGCTTGAAACGGTTGCTTTCGGTAAAAAGCTTATATAGTCTGTCGCGCTCTGAACCGATGAGTGCTCTTGTTTTATCGATGTATTCCTGGTCTGTAAACATAAGAGTTCCTGCAACAACTGCAATGGAATTGATTGTCCATGGGTCCTTACGCTTGTTGATTTCTGAAATCAAATCAGCGTTAGAGCAGATGGCGTAGCCAAGACGCAAACCAGGAGCAGCAAAGAACTTAGAGGTACCACGAAGGATGGCTATGTTGCCATAGGTTCGGGTAAGACCTACAGCGGAAATCTTTGATACATCCTCAGCAAATTCTACATAAGTTTCATCAACCATAACAAAGATGTGGCAAGCCATACATGCATCGAGAATCTTTCGCATGTCATGGGTGTTGATGGCTGTGCCGGTAGGGTTGTTAGGATTGCAGATAATGAGAAGGTCAATATCTTCTGTAAGCTTGCTAACGAAATCGTCAGTATCTAGTATGAAATCATTGTCTTCTCTGAGAGGGTAGTAAATGGTCTTGCCACCAACCAAAGAAATCTCTCTTTCATATTCTGAATATGTTGGGCCAAGTATAAGAGCCTTCTTAGGATGTTCAATTTGAACGAAAAGAGAGATGAGCTCTGTAGAGCCATTGCCTACGATCACATTTTCAGTTTCGCAGCCGGCATAGTTTGCGATGCATCCACGAAGTTCACTGTACTCTCTGTCTGGGTAGGTAGTGATGCAATCTATGTGCTCCTTGATTCCATCCTTAAGCTTAGGAGATATACCGAGAGGATTTACATTGGCAGAAAAGCTAATGATATCATCCTTCTTTATTCCATATATTTTTTCAATCTTTTCTAAATCGCTTCCATGAAAATGGTCTTTGTGTTTAATCATAGTTATCACCTCACTTTTACATAGTAGCATCTAGTGGGATAAATATCTACAATTTTTTGTCGGGTATTCGTTTGAAAACACTACATGTTGTGCTATAATTTGATATGAATATGCTAGGAGTAGTGGGTGAACTTTACGCTCCTATAGTAAATGAGGGAAATGTTTTGAGGAAAAGAATCTATCGTATATCGGAAGATAAATTCGATGACGTTAAACCAAATATAGAGTTTGAACATGAGCAGATTGTAGAAAGCTGCTTTGTTTCTGATACATTTAAGGGTGATATCCATTTTAAAAGCACTAATGATGTAAAGATTCGCGGTGTTATATATTGTGATAATCCTTACGTTCAAATTGAAGAGCCTTTATTTGACAAGGCAAATGTTCATATTTCATATACCGTTGATGATTATAATTTCAAGGTGGGAGAGTCCCTTACTGGTGAATTTATAATTGTTGCAGTGGGCGTGGAAAAGCGTATTCCTTTTACCATTAGCTATGTTAAAAGGCCGCTTATTTCTTCAGAAGGCGAGATTACAAGCTTAGAGGATTATGTAGAGCTTGCGCAGAATCATTTTACAGAGGCTGTTTCTATTTTCTATTCAGATAGATTTGCAGAATTTGTAAAGACTCTTGATAAGCGCACAAGGCTTTTATATCGAGGCTTTAAGGCTGCACCTATTGCTGCATGTAATGTGGATGAGTTTTTGGTGGCTTGCAATCTTAAGCCTAAGATGACCTTTGATTTAAATGAACGAGAAGACCGATACTTCGAGGTTAAGGAAAATATTCGAGGGGAGATAGAAATTGTCCGCTCTACTTGGGGCTTTATTGATATTACAGTTAGTTGTGATGCTGATTTTGTTTCTATTGAAAAGGAGCATATCACTTCAGATTTCTTCCTTGGTTCTATCTTTAATATGAGTTATTACATCCATAAGGATAAAATGCATGAAGGAATCAATCTGGCTAAGATTAGCTTTGATTATCGTGATATACATAAAGAAATTGTTATTATCGCATCCTCACAAAAGGAGGGGGCGAAGCTAGAGTCTGCAGAACATGAAAGAAACCTAAACGTTCTTAAAGGGTGCCGACTTTACGAGGAATTCAGATTAAGACGAATCACCACAGCAATGTGGTGTCAGGAGACTCTTGCTATTGTTGAACAGCTTTCGGATGAAAAAAATAATGAGGATAATTTCCTGCTGCTTACAAAGGCATTTTTATATGTAACAAATAATCAAAAGCAGGAGGCTCTTTGGATTATACAGGATTTAAAGCGCTCAATAGAGGACAAGAACAGTTGTGAGTGGGCTTTTCTTCTTTATATTTGCACACTCATTGAACGTGAAGAGGATTATGTTGATAGATTAACAGAAAATATTGAGGTTATATTTAGAGAGCATCCTGATGATGTTAGGATTTTCTGGTTCCTTTTATTCCTTAGGAAGGATTACATCAAGAACTCTACAGCAAAGCTTAGGGATATTGCTGCATGGGTAAATAGCGGAGTGGATTCACCTCTTTTGTATATTGAGGCCTATTATATTTTTGTTCAGGATCCTTATCTTATTTCAAGTTTAGATGAGCTTACTATCAAGACTCTTAACTGGGCTAGAAAAAGAGGTGCTCTTTCAAAGGATATAGCTATCCAGATGGTTCATATCTTAGAAAATGAGCGAAGCTTTAATCCTAAGGTGCTGCCTATCATTGATAGCTGTTATGAGATATATCCTGATTTGCAGCTTTTACTTGCAATAGTTACATACATACTTAAGGCAAGCTACGTGGAGCCTAAGTTCTTAAAGTGGTTTAAGCTGGCTATTGAAGCTAACTTGCATGTATCAGGCATTTTTGAAGCATACATGGATGCAATGCCTGCATATTCAGTGGACAAGTTCCCGCAGCTTTTAACCATGTTCTTTAAATATAATAATGATTTGTCCTATGAGAAAAAGGCTTTGCTTTATGCCAACATTATTCTTCATAGGGTAAATGACAACAAAACCTACGAGCATTATGAAGAGGCTATTGAAAAGTTTGCGCTAGAGCAGCTTAAGCTTGGCAGATTAGATGAAAATTTAGCGGTTTGCTATCAGCGTCTTATGGAGCTTGGAATATTTGATTCAGAGGTGGCACGTCTCGTTTCAGACCTTGCCTTTAAGAAAAAGATTGCAGTTATCAATCCAAGTGTTAGAAGAGTGTTCCTGTATCAGGACGAGTTTAAGGCACCAAACATTGCGAATGTATCTGACCACAAGGCTTACATTAACTATATTGGAAGCAAGGGTGTTATTTTCCTGGAGGATAACAATGGATATTTGTTTGTAGATGATGAAGCCTATCTTACTGAGGATATTATTAATGCCACAGGGTATTTGGATAATCTTAAATCACTTACACCACTTAACATGGCGTATGTGCTTATGGATTTTGAAAAAGGCTTTGATTTTACAGAGCCTAACAAATCTACGGTGGATGCAGTAAAGCTGTTGCTTGAATCCAAGCAGATTTCAAATGATTATATAGGACATCTTTACCCTCAAATCATAGAGCTTTTCAGATTTAATGAAGAGGAAGCCTACATTGAGAATTACTTTATGAATGAGGCAGACTTAAAGGGGCTCAGTGCTGAGGTTATAGCTGATGTTTTAGATGTGTTTGTGTCTCGCAGCAAATACGAGGAAGCGTATTACATGCTCAAACACACCAATGGAACTAAAATCAAAAAAGAAACCCTGTCAAAGCTTTGCAGATTTTTGATAAACGAAAAGCCTGACGAATCAGATGATTTCTTGATCCTTCTATGCACAAAGCTTGTTAAGATGGGCATGGTTAATGGTGATGTTATTCATTATCTGATTAAGTTTTTCGTTGGCTCTACAGACACTATGCTTCGTATATACGATAATGGCGTAGAGCGTGGTGAGGATATTGTAGAATTCTCTGAGAGAATTCTTACTCAGGTTTTATATAGAGATTTCTTGGTTGATGGCATAATGGATGTCTTTGAAACATACATCAATAGAAGAAATAACAAGATGATTGTGGAAGCCTTCCTTACATATCAGGCACACAGTTATTTATCTGAAGGGGCTGTTATTCCTGAGGAGATATTTGCTTACATATTCAATCGTTTTAAGAAGGGAATGAATGTCAATGAAAGCATGAGGATTGCCCTTTTAAAATTCCTTTGCGAAAGCAAGGATTTAGATGAGGATGAGCTTAGCATGTTAGATGTACTTTTAGGGGATGCCATCCTTAAAAATCAGTATTTTGGCTTCTATGTTAAATGCAATGAGAAGCTTAAGATAAAATATCATCTTTATGATAAGCACTTTATTGAAATTAATGCTAAAAAACGTAAATCTGTAGTTATTACATATTCAATCAATGGAGAGACTCCAAAGGAAGATGACATGATTGAAATGTATGATGGCTTGTATGTTAAGCAATTTATATTGTTTTACGGGGATGAGCTTCGCTACGAGATTTATTGTGATGAGCTTTCAGAAGAACCTCTTAAGAGTGCAACGGTGGTTATGAGCGAGGAGCCTGATGTGAAAAACGGAAGGTTTGCAATTATGAACAATATCAGCAGGTTCAATATGTATGGTGAAACCGCTGAGCTTGCTTCAGCTCTTAAGACATATCAGGGCTTAGATGTTGTTACTAAGGATTTATTTACTATTATATAAAGGTTAGGGAATGTTATGAGCGATTCTGGCGCAATCTTGGGAATTGATATTAATCCAAGGAGTACGGTGCTTAGTATTTACAAATCAAATATGGATGAGCCTACTACAGTAAGCACGGTGCTCGGAGAAGAGAACTACTCAATCCCTACAGTGCTTGCTAAAAGAAATGGTATGGGGCAATGGTTTTTTGGAGACGAAGCTATTACAAAGAATAGAACAAAGGAAGCTATTTTAGTAGATGATTTATACAATCTAGCTATTAGAAATGAGCAGGTTTTTATTGATGGAGAAAACTATCAGGCCAGAGATTTGTTAGTGATTTTCTTTAATAAGCTGTTTTCTATTCCTGGGCCTATGGCTGCTATGGGAGAGGTAGAAAAGCTGGTTATCTGCGTGGAACAGGTTAATCTAGAGGTTATGGAGCTTATGAATTATGCGTCTGGAAAGCTTGGCATTGATTCAAAGAAAGTAATGCTTATAGATAGAAATGAATGCTTTTATTTCTACGCGCTTTCTGGAAAACCTGAACTTTTCCTTTATAGTGTAGCTCTTTTTGATTACAGCGGAAGCAATATGATTTCTGTGGTTATGAATAGAAATCAATCAACACGCCCACAGCTTATTACCCTTGATGTGGTTAATCACGGCGACATTACAGAAAACAAGGATGAAATGTTTGATGAGATTATTGCTGATACATTTGGAAGCAAGCTGTTCTCATCAGTATATTTGGTTGGTGATGGCTTTGACGGGGATTGGATGAAGCTTAGTCTTTCAAGGCTCTGCAAAGGCAGAAAAGTTTTCTTAGGCAAGAATCTTTATTCTAAGGGAGCTTGCTATGCAGGCTACATTAAGGAAGGCAAAAGAGATTGGCCATTTATTTTTATTGGTGACAACGATCTTAAGTTAAATTTATCAATAAAGATTTTAGATAATAATGTAATGAAATTCTTTACCCTGATTGATGCTGGTCAAAGCTGGTATGATGCCAAGGGTGAATGTGAGGTAATTTTGGATGGAGAGCCTGAAATAGAATTTTATGTTCAAAGGCCAGAGTCCCGAGAGGCTCACACAGATGTTTTAGAGCTTACGGATATCCCAAAGAGAGAAAATCGTACAACAAGACTTAGAATAGAGGCTAGGCCTATTTCTGATATTGCAGTTTCTATTATTATTACAGATTTAGGATTTGGTGAGATTTCTCCTGCTTCTGGCAAAAGCTGGGAACACACAATTACCTTGAAGGGAGAGTAATGAGTACTTTAATTTATTGCAAAAATTCAATAGCGGCTACTCCTTACTACATCGAGGAGGTTTCTCTTAACGTATATTCGTTAGAGGAGCTTAGCTATTTTATTCTTAATAATGTTTATTTGCTTTCAAGCAAGTTTATGAATGCTGAACTTTGCAATTGGATAGGCAGGGAACTTAAGCTTCCTGGCCTTTCTAAGGAATTGCATGCAATGATTCAGAATAATTCGCCTTTACATATTTTTGTAGGACATATCTTAAGCTCTAATGGTTTTGCATCTAATAAGGAAATAAAGGATGCTCTTGCTATAATATCTACCTTCGAAAATAAATCAGAAGCGGAACGAAGGAAGCTTAGAGCTGACAGGCTTATGGCAGGTGGCAAGCTGGTGGATGCAATCTATGAATACGAAACACTTCTGTCTGAAGAGGTGGCAGGAACAATGCCTAGAACTGTTGAAGGGGATGTATATAACAATCTAGGCTGTGCCTTTGCAAAGCTGTTTTTCTTCGAGGAAGCCTGCCGTTCATTTGATGAAGGCTATAAGAGAAATCAAAAAAAGCAAACCTTGTATCAGCTATTGTATGCCGCAAGATGTGCTAAGGACAAAGCAGCATTTGATGAATACGTTAATAAATATCAGGTACCTAGAGCAGATGTGGAAGAGGTTCTTCAAATAGTAAGTAGAGCTACAGTTAAGGAAGAGATTGTAGGTTTTGACAGTTCTATAAATGATATGCTCTACAAAAACACATCTACAGAAGCCAATGAGACTATAGGTAATGTAATACAGAATTGGAAAAATGAATACATAAGACTATGTAGAATATAAACGAATTGGGGAGACGTGTATGGGATTTTTTTCAAGCAAAAAAAAGAAAAAAGAAATAAGAGCAGCAAAAATCGATGATGCATTTAACAGAGTGTATACCCAGATTGAGGGGATGGGAAGTGTAGATGACCCTAAGAAGCTGGAGCGTTATATACTTGATTCCTGTGAGCAGATTATTGCCAGCACTAAGGCTATGGAACGTCAAAAGATGGAGTATCGTATCGTTACCAGATACCTTAATGACATAAAGGCTATTGAGAATCTGCCAAAGGAAAAGGCTAAGGATTTGCGTTCTACTGCATCTAAGATTGTGGAGCTAGAGGAAAATCTTGTAAATGCCAGAGCCATAAAGCGAAATATTACAGAAGAGCAATTTGAAGTAATAGCTGATGATGAGGATGATATGCCTGAAATCATTAATCGTTTTACAGCTGATGAGATATATCAGGCTAAGCTTAAGCGCAACCTGTCTTATTTAGAAGGGGAAAAGAGCAGGTGGGAAATAGAGAGAGAGGAGCTTCAATATCAGGTTAAGCTCTTTAAGAGAATGGCCATTGCTATTATGGTTTCTTTTATGACACTGATTATATTGCTTGCAACAATGAGTTCTGCTGCAGATGTAGATATTTCTCTTTGGGTTTTTGCAGTACTTTTTGTTTGTGCTGTTAGTGGTTTTTTAGTATTTCTTAGACAAAATAAGATTGCCAAAGAAAAGAAATACGCGATAATACATCTTAACCAGGCTATTAGTATGCTTAACGTGGAACGAATGAAGTATGTTAATGTTACAAATAGCGTGGAGTATTCGAAGGATAAATATTCGGTTAATAACGCAGCTGAATTGCAATATGTTTGGGAACAATATCAGGACAAGGTTCGTGACCAAATCAGATATAAGGAAAATAATGAGGATTTGGAATTCTATAGCAACAAGCTGACAAATCTTTTAGGAAGCATCGGACTTGCAGATGAAAAGATTTGGATTAATCAAATCAACGCCTTAATCGATAGACAGGATATGGCTGATTGCAGGCATAGATTGGTTACTAGACGTAAGAAGATAAGGGAAAGATTAGATGACCACAGAAGAATAGTACAGGAAGAACGTGATGAAATAGATAGGCTCATGATGAGTCATGAGCACTATCTACCTGAAATTCAGGAAATCATCAAATCTGTTGATAAGCTTTGTGGAACAAGCTCAAGTAACAAAATAGATGCTTAATCCTTAAGGATGAAATCCATATAAACAGGATTGTGATCTGAATATTTGAAGCCGGTATCTAAAACATTTGCTGTTAATACTTGAACATTGCTTGATACTATAAATCCATCAATTGTAAGAACGAATGAATCTTCGGAATAAGGGGCGTCAGCATTTCTGCAGGATGGAACAGGATTTGCTTTATCTACAGGGCCGATGATTGTAAAGTTATCGTCTAATAATTCATCAGGAATTGGCTGAGCCCAGTTTTCTGTGCTGGTGGTTCCGAAATAAGCTGATGAATCACCGAGAACATCCTTGTTCATATCGCCACCTGCAATGATGAAATTACCCTTTTGAAATTCTTCGAGCATATCGGCGTTAAGCATAACAACCTGATTTTCTGCTGTAGATGGGTCAGTAGTGTAAGCTGAAAGATGAACATTGTAAAGAACTAACTGCTTTCCATTTTCAAGTTCAATATAGTTTTTGGCATAGCATCTATCAAGGTCAATAAGCTTAGATAATCCCTCTTCGATTGGAAGAGAACGTCTTACTGAATCGGTAATTGATGCTGTAGAAACAGTAAGTAATCCGGCTTTTGATTTTCCATGAGGCTGTGTTAATGGATAAAGTAAAAATGGACTATCGTAGTTTAATGCAAAGGTATAATCCACGTTGCCATAGCCTTTATTGCTTATATTATTGATGATTAAATCCTCTTCATTAACATGGTAGCTTCTGGTTGAATCAATATCTACCTCCTGAAACAGCATCAGGTTTGGTGCAAGAGTAAGGACAGAGTCAATGGAGCCGTTGATATTTTCGTTTACAGCTTCTTTAGAAAATGCCCAAGATTCTGTACCGCCATCCATAAAGAAGGAGTAGTCATCAGAGTATGCACCGAAGCCTAGGTTGGCAGATGATATTCTGTATAGCTCATTTGTCTTAAGAGAGTCAACTGCAGCGTTACCGTTAATTTCGAGCTTGGTATTATCATCGATACGATGATAGCTGATTAGAACATAAGCACAATAAGCTACAAAT
>JAGBJE010000129.1 GCA_017934625.1 Pseudobutyrivibrio sp.
ATTACTCCTACGTTTCGTGGGTTTCTAAAATGGTCCATTACCTTTTCACTATATAATGCCATGACTTTTCCTCCTAAATATACTCTAAACTGCTACCCTCTTAGGCGATTTCCTTATGCTCTTCAAATACGTGTGGACGCTTGCCACTTACAAGGTCTCCCCAGAATGGTGAGAAACTTCTTAGGTACTCAATTACCTCAGCAACTGATTTGATGATGTAATCAACCTGCTCTTCTGTAGCATCCTCACCAAGAGATATTCTAAGTGAACCGTGTGCCACCTCATGTGGTCTTCCGATTGCAAGCAGCACATGGCTAGGGTCAAGTGAACCTGATGTGCAGGCAGAACCAGATGAAACAGCAATCCCCTTGTCATCAAGTAAAAGAAGAAGTGACTCTCCTTCAATTCCCTCAAAGCAGAAATTTACATTAGATGTAACTCTTGAATATCTATCTCCGTTAAGCTCTGAATAAGGAATCTGAGACAAACCTTCAATCAATCTAGTCTGAAGCTTCGCAAGCTTTTCATTGTTCTCATCAATGTGTGCCACAGCATCCTCAAGTGCTACAGTAAGTCCCACAATACCTGCAAGATTTTCCGTACCTGCACGCTTGCCTCGCTCCTGGGCGCCGCCATTGATTACATTAGTAAGAGGAATGCCTCCCTTAGCATAAAGCACACCAACACCCTTAGGGCCGTGGAACTTGTGAGCTGATATTGAAAGCATATCGATATTCTGCTCCTCCACATTGATGTGAACATGGCTTACAGCCTGCACTGCATCTGTGTGGAACCACACCTTCTTCTCACGGCAAATCTTACCAATCTCAGCAATTGGCTGGATTGTTCCAATCTCATTATTAGCATACATGATGGTCACAAGTGCTGTATCCTCACGAATAGCATCCTCTATCTCCTTAGGGTCAACCACACCATTTGAATGAACATCCACAAGTGTAATCTCAAAACCCTCGTTCTTAAGTGCATCAAGTGTATGAAGCACTGCATGGTGCTCAAACTTAGAAGAGATGATATGCTTCTTACCCTTCTTTGCTCCTGCTCTAGCCGCAGAGATGATAGCCTGATTATCTGCCTCGCTACCACCTGATGTAAAATAAATCTCTCTAGGCTTTGCTCCAAGTATCTTGGCTACTCTTTCTCTGGATTCCTCCAATACTTCCTTGGCCTTTTGGCCTACTGAATATAAGCTTGATGGATTGCCATACACCTCTGTAAAATATGGGAGCATTGCATCCACAACTTTTTTACTGGCAGCTGTAGTTGCTGCATTATCTGCATATACAAACATTGTTAGTTCCGTCCTTTCAAATTATTTCAGCTATTACCTACCGATTAACTATGTTTAAAAAAATATCACCTATAACCTACTAAGTCAATAGGTTATAGGTGACTAACCGCCTTGTTGATTATTTTTCTCAATTTGTTATATTGATTCGAACTCCTCTACAATTTCCTTTTCAGGAGCAGGTGTAAGAAGACTGACAACTACGCAAAGAAGCAAGCCTACAATAAATCCTGGAAGAAGCTCGTATATACCAAAAACTCCGCCAAGTGGCTTAACCAAGAACTTCCATACAAAAATCATAATACCACCGCCAAGCATACCTACTATTGCACCGTATCGATTAGCTCTCTTCCAAAACAGTGCCAACAGCATGATTGGACCAAATGCTGCTCCAAAGCCTGCCCAGGCAAACGATACAATGCCAAACACTGAGCTGTTAGGGTCTCTTGCAATAAAGACTCCGATTCCTGCAATAACGATAAGTACTATTCTTGCCATTACCATCTGCATGTGCTATGAAAGCTCTACACCAAGTGTTTCATGTAATATATTCTCAGATACAGATGATGAAGCTGCAAGCATCTGTGAATCACAGGTAGACATTGTGCAGGCTAAGATTCCAGCTAGAATAACACCAGCTAATAATGCGGCCTCAAA
>JAGBJE010000130.1 GCA_017934625.1 Pseudobutyrivibrio sp.
CTTATTATCAGTGGAAGGCGTACACACAAGCGCAAGCTTAAGGAATCTTCTGACTATGAGGATAGGATAGGACAGGAAGAAGATGAGCTGGAGATGAGCAAGCTGGAGCTTAGGGAGCTAGAGGAAGAGTGTGAGGATTTCTTATCTCACTTCCTTCTTACCAGAGCATCTACCATGCAGGAGAATGTTTACGAAATCAGACGCAAGCTGGATCAATACAGACATTTGCTTGAAGAGGAAAATGCTCGCCATCAGGAGGCTGAGGGCACACTTGATGAGCTGGCTGATTTGCAGCTGGAGCTTTACACTAAGATTCAGCCTTTTGCCAGCTGTTACGGAATCAATCTGTACGATATGGGCGGGGAATACGAATTCTTAGCGCAGCTTAAGAAGGATGCAGATAGATATGCTAAGTATCTAGAGTCTCAGGAAGAGCTGGCAGCCCATGAGAATTCCATCAAGACAATGACAGCTGATATTGAAAATATACTTAGACGCTTCCCTGTAGATGAATCTCTTAGACGAGCTGAGGTAATACAAAGCATAGGTCTTAAGAAGCATGCGTATGAAGCAATCAAGCGACGCATTGATGAGCTAAAGGAAGAGATTGCTAAGTTTGAGGCGGACTTTGATGTAAATGAGGATGTTCAATCTGTAGATGATTTGCAGCAGAAGCAATCAGAGCTTGATGAGCAGATTATGGAGCTTAACAAGCAGCTGATTCAAGAGAAGGAGAATCTATCGCAGGCTCTTGAAGAGGTGGAGCGATTAAGCGATATTTCAGACCAGATAGAGCGTCTTGAAGTAAAGGAAAAGGAATACAGAAAGGAAGCCGACATCCTAGGCAAGACAGAGGATTTCCTTAATCGCGCTAGAGAAAGCTTCCAGTCCAAATACATGCAGCCACTTCAGAATGGCTTGCACAAATACTTAAGCCTTATTGATGGTCCAGAGGGAACAAAATCTGGCTATGCCATCGACGATTTTGAGCTTGATATGGACCTTAACATCAAGCTTACCTATTCAGGCAGCACCAAGGGTGCCGAGTACCTATCCCAGGGATACCAGGATTTAGTAGCCCTTTGCTCCCGCTTAGCCCTAGTGGATGTGCTGTACCCAGAGGAAAAGCCAATCCTTATTTTGGATGATCCATTTACCAATCTTGACGACAAAAAAATAAAGGAGTCCTTAAAACTCCTTCATACCATAGCCGACGAACGCCAGACAGTATACTTCACCTGTCATGATAGCAGGCTATAACGATACAAGCAGCCATAGTGGCTGCTTGTTTTTGTCTTTTTTAAAAGTTGGATACTATAGGCTGCGTTTCTTGTACTCAAGATGTCCCTCGCGAACCCATTCGTGGATGAGGCTGGTGTCGATGCCAAACTCCTCAGCAACCATCACTTCGTTAACGTCATAGTTATTTAGAATGAACGCCTTCACTTTTGGAAAGAGTTCATTTTTCATGCATTCCTTGCACTGGTCGTAGGCGGAGCTGATAGGGATTCGACAGCCGCACTTAGAGCAATGTCGGGTGATTGGACCTTGTTCGTTTAGGTTGAGTCTTGGCATAGGAAGCCTCCTTATAGACCTACGTGTTCTTTGAAGAAATCACCGCGTTGTTCGAAGTTTTTGAAATGGCCGTAGCTGGCTGCGGCAGGGGACAAGATAACGGCGGTTCCTTTAGTTGCATTTTCTACAGCAAATGTGCAGGCATCGGCAAGCTCTTCAATGTAAGTAACTCTGCTCATGAAATCCTGGCTTGCAGTAGCCTTAAGCTTATCAAGGATTACCTTACCACTGTCGTACATTAGGATAATGTGCTCTAATCTGGTGGTAGGCAAGAATTCTACTAATGGGTCGTAATCGATTCCTCTGTCCATGCCCCCAAGTAGGAGTGTGCCAGCATTAGGGATGGCACGAACTGCGCTGATGGCAGATTCTACTGTGGTAGAGATGGAATCGTCGTAGTAATCAACATCGTCCTTCTTACCGATGAACTGAAGGCGATGCGCAAGTGTCTTGAAGCTTGCAAGAGCCTTCATGAATTCATCATCAGTGATGTCGTATCTTCTACAAACATCATATACAAAAGCAGTGTTGAAAAGGTTGTGTGTACCGCGAAGAGTAACACCATCTATATCTTCAAATGATTTGAATGGAAGGTCTGCAGCTTTAACCTTGATAACAGCAGCCTTGCACTCGCCTGGTGTAGGTAAGAAATCAGGATTGCAGAATAGGAAATCGCAGTAGCCCTGGTTTCTGTATATGTTCTTCTTAGCGTTCCAGTATTTTTCAACAGTGCCATAATGATCAAGGTGATCCTCGTAAAGGTTTAGAAGGATGGCCTTAGATGGCGAATAGTGAGCATATTCAAGCTGGTGGCAGGAAAGCTCAAACACGATAATAGTGCGTGGGTGAATCTGGTCTGTAATATCAAAAATAGGAAGACCAATGTTACCACCGAATAGCACATCCTTACCGCATGTTTTAAGTATATGATATAAAAGTGAAGAAGTTGTGGACTTGCCCTTAGTACCTGTGATACCTATTGTCTGAGCACCATATACCATAAGGAACAAATCTGCCTGGCAGGTAATGTGGCACTTGTATTCCTTAATATCCTTAGGAAGCACGATGCCAGGGCTCTTTAATACTACATCATAATCATCCAGGCAATCTAAATAGTTGGCGCCAGTGATTACATTGTGCATAGCTGTAAGGTCAGAGCTTACGGCGTTAGCATCAGCTATGTCCAGGCAGCTATAACCGCCTACAGATGATATGAGGCGAAAGCTTGACTGTCCCTCGCGACCAAATCCTAAAATTAATACTTTTTTGTCTTTTACTAGATTTCTAATTGTTTCTTTCATTTTATTTCAAAGCGTCCTTAATAATATTTTCAAAGTATTCATTTAAGCCATGTTCATGTGAATACGCATTTACGATAGCTGTAAAATCTTCACCTGCTACAGGCTTGGCACTCCTATAATGACTAAGAAGTTTTGGAAGTTCGATTTTCTTATTATCGTATATACGAATCGCTTCAACAATAGAAGCGTTAACTTCATCACGGCTACCTACACACTCAAATGGCTTTTCAGGAAGGATTCCACAAAGCTTGTCGAAATCTTCCATCAGTGTCTCATCCTCGAACAATCTCTTGCCAAAGATGTCATCAAGCTCCTCTAGTGTAAGGAATGGAGAAAGGATGATATAAACAAACAGGCACTTAGGGCAATGTCCGCACCAAATATCCTGCTTGCTACCTACATTACAGCTTTTGAATACACCATGATATTTCTTGAATTTAGAAAACAGCATGGCAATCTGAAGCTCTGCAAGTGGACGAAGGAAGCTGAAATAGTAAACACCGCTTCCGATAAATGTGCGCTCGTAATATCTGAAATCTTCCTCGAATTCGTAAGACTTAGAATACTGATGATTTACATAGCTGCCTGCAACGGTAGATTCGTTGGCGCTGGATTCGTTTGAAAGTGCCACGAAGCTAAGGCCGTTAATATGTCCTGCAATAATGCTTGAGAATGCAACCAAAGCGGAAAATGGTGTGTGACCATTAAGATATCCCTTGGCGTTTAAATCAAGCATGTTTTTATCCAGGGTACGCTTAGCATAAATGGTCTTGTCAGTAAGCTCTCCAACCTCCACAGTGGCATCAGTGGCGCCACGGGAATTGATTACGTAGCAGTTAACATCGGCCTTATCCTTAAGAAGCTCGATAGAAACTACCGAATCCTTGCCACCGCCAACAGGAACCATTACCTTAGGAAGCTGACCTGCTTTAATGGCATTATCAGTTACAAACTTAGGCGGATTGCTAGGCTTGTCAGACTCACATTTAATCATCATGAAGTTATCTATGGTTTCTTCAATGCCGTTGGTGTAATAGAACTCTCCAAGGCCTCCCCAATAAAGCTTCTTCCACCAGCTAATCTGCTCAGCAGAAAGGGCCCTATCCTTGATGATAACTGTAGGTGGGCAAGCAATCTTCCAATAGCTGATAAGCTCCACCATGCCAAGTGAGAATACCATCTCATCAATAAGGCTTTCATCTAAATCGTAGGTAGCATGGATGCGTGGGATGAACCAAGTTGGGTGAAACTCTGACAGACCATCAATAGAAAAATCGAAGGTCATACTAACACCCTTGTCATCTAAATTGTAAGAATATCCCTGATAGGTAAATGTGGGATAATCGGTTCTACATTTCTTATAAAAATCTTGTCTACTCATATATTTCCTTTAAATCAAAAATTAAATCTTTTATAATCGAAGTATATTATAGCACAATCTAATTCAAGTAAAAATAGCGAGGAGCAAGCCATGCCACACGTTGGGGGACAAAAATTTAAGATTTTAAATGAATATCAGATTCTTATGGAGGAAAGCGACGAGAATCATCAGATAAATGCGGTGGAAATGACTAAGCGGCTGAAGGTTCGAGGCATACCTGCGGAGCGAAAAACAGTGTACCGAGATATGGAAATCCTAATGGATGCAGGTGTTGATGTGGTAAAAGGCGAGAAGGGCTATTATATCGCCAGCCGTGTGTTTGAACTGGCCGAACTAAAGCTTCTTGTGGATGCAGTTGGTGCATCTAAGTTTATATCCAGCAAGAAAACCAAGGAGCTTGTGGATAAGATAACAAGCCTTGCCAGCATAGATGATGCTGCTCAGCTATCACGCCAGGTGGTGGTTCCTGAAAAGGCCCCTTCAGGCAATGAGAAAATCTTTTACACCATCGATGTGATTTATCAATGCCTGGATAATGACAGGAAAATGTCCTTCAAATATCAGGAATGGACCCTTACTAAGGAAATGAAGCCAAGACACGGAGGCAAGACATACATTGTAAGCCCAGCCTTTTTGCTACGTAATGATGAAAACTATTACCTGGTAGCTTTTGATGATGACAGTAAACAAATCAGACATTACCGCGTGGATAAAATGATATCAGCTGCAATGACACCTGATGAGCGCGCTGGTGTCAAAGAACGCGACGCTCTCAACCCACATGAATATGCCAAGCAGCATATCAGTATGTTCGCAGGAGATGAGAGGGTAGTTACTATCAGGTTTGACAAGAAATTGATTGGAGTTGTGCTGGATAAATTCGGCAAGGAAATAGATGTAAGACCCGATGGAGAAACTTGCGTAAAGGCAAGAATATCTGTTGCAGTATCACCACAGTTATATGGCTGGCTTACAGGTATAGGAGCCACAATATGCTTCCCACCTGAGGAGGAAGAAAAGTTTAAATTATACTTACAGAAAATACTTGAGTTGTAAGGAACGAAGGGGATTTTGCGTTGTCAAAAAAATGATTGAATTTTCTGAATTGCGGTAGTAGAATACACGTGTTTTTGAGGTGTAGTTAAGTATGAATATTAATAAGATAGAACTCTCCAAAGTGGATGGCATATCCCTTATGGAGGGGTTACAGTATTGCGGAAGTCTTAAAGACTTCGACAAATTCCTAGAATCCTTCTACCATGATATCGAAGAAAATGCCGCGCTTATTGAAGAGGCATATAATCAGGGAAATATCGAGCTATTTACAATCAAGGTACACGCACTTAAAACATCAGCCAGAATGATAGGCGCAACAGAGCTTGCAAGTGACGCTTTGGACCTTGAAATGGCAGGCAAGTCAGGGAACACAGCATTCATAGCTGCTAATATAGAAGATTTTCTTTCGCTATTTCGTAGCTACAGTAATAAACTAAGTGGTTACATGGCTGAAAAGCAGCGTCTCGCAGCTATCAAAAAGCCTATCACCAAGGAGGAGCTTGCCGATGCCTACGCTGCTCTCAGGGAGGTCTGCCCTACCATGGACTACAGCGCCGTGGAAATGATTCTCGAAGAGCTTAACACTTATCAGCTCCCTGAAGAAGATCAAAAAACAATCACTGAATTCAAAAAACATTTTCACAGACTAGAGTGGGAGGAAATGCAAAGGACCCTTATGGGGTAGCCACGCTACTATCCAATTCGTAAATCTATATTAGAAATATGGCCCGCCCATAGGCCCCACTCCCTCACACAGGGAACACAATCACAGATTTTAGATTATCTAAATGTGAAATCTTGCATCTTTATTAGTAGGTGTTCTTACAAAGTTTTACAATTCTATCGGCAAAGTATGTAAAGAGCGGACATACATTAAATTTTGAATGCATGTGTATTAGCGGGATTCCCCCTATTACTTTTTGCTTTGGAGTGAGCTTAGAAAAATAAAAAGCAGGTTTTGTATATATAGGCATGCGCCGCTAGGATGGCGGCGCAAGTGGTCACTTGAGACACGATGTCGAATGTGCCACGGTGGCTATATATTCAAAACCTGCTTTTTTAATTTTTATTAGCGAATGTAATAGTAAAAAGTAATAGGGGGAATCCCGCTAATACACATGCTTGTAGACCTACAAATATGTCCGCTCTCTACACACATTACCTTCGAATTGTAAAAGCTTAGTAAGTACACCTACAGATGCAAGATTACTCACATTAAGATAATCTACAAATCTGCTCAAATAATGTTCCCCTGTGTGAGGGAGTGGGGCCTATGGGCGGGCCATGACAGACACAGTTGAGGGCGAATTGGATAGTAGCGTGGCTTAGATGTAGCCGCCGTCCACTCCGATTATTTGCCCTGTCATGTAGGATGGGGCTTTTATTATGGAAAGGGCCGTCCCAGCGATTTCGGCTGGGGTGCAGAAGCGGCCAGCTGGGATTTCGTCGGAGAGCTCTTGCTTTTCTTCGGCTGATAGCATTCCGTTCATGTCGGTGTCAACTACGCCGCAGGCAATGGCATTTACTGCTATGCCGCTTAAAGCAAGCTCCTTGCCAAGAGCCTTAGTGAAGGAGTTGACGCCACCCTTTGCGGCAGAATAAGCTACCTCACAGCTGGCACCTACGGTGCCCCACATGGAGCTGATGTTGATAATGTTGCCTGATTTGGCGTGTACCATGGCAGGTACTACCGCCTTTGCAGTGTAAAAAAGTGGGGATAGGTTTGTGCCAATCATCTCGTCCCACTCATCTAACGACATATCTGTAAGTAGGCCGATGTGGGCGATGCCTGCATTGTTAATAAGAACATCCACCTGGCCAAGCTTTTCTATGGCATCCTCGCAGGCAGGAATAGTGAAGCCACTGTCAGCAATGTCGCCGGCATAGGTGTAAACTTCTATTTTGTAATCCTTGCGCAGTGTTGCTGCGAAGTCGTTAAGCATATCTATATTGTTGTGACAAAACAGAGCTAGGTGGTAGCCCTCCTTAGCAAGCGCTTCGGCACAAGCTCTGCCAATTCCTCTACTTGCTCCAGTTATAATTGCAGTCTTTTTCATAAAATAATCTAGGCTCGGAAACCCACTACTCTTGAGTGGTGGGATGAGAGCCGTCTTCCTTTCTCAACCTTGCGTCTCTATATATCTTTGAATAGTAGCTGTGGAGACTTCACCTATGCTACAAGCAAAATAACCATCTGACCAGAATATCTTTTTCCTCCAGTAACATTTAGACAGATATCTATTATATTTCTGCCATAACAGATAGGTAGTCTTTTGCTTTACATTTTTTACGATGTTAGCTACACAATCAGTACAATCGTATCCAATAAGAAAATGGATGTGGTCTTTGTCCGTTTCCATAGCTAAAATCTCATAGCCGTTTTCTGTAGCAATGTCTAAAATGTATTGTTTTACATCTTCGACTATTGAATCTTTTAGGATTTTTTCCTGTATTTAGTAACAATAACAATATGTACTTTAAGATTGTACTTTCTGCGGTTTTTGCGATTATAACGATTATCCATATTGTATACTCCTATCAAAATTGAAATTCACTAGGGTTTAGTGTATAATAAAGTTAGTGAAAGCCATTTCACAAGAGGAATATAGTATGGAACAATTAACAATAACAGCAAAAGTTCAAATTATTGTTACTGATACAGACAAGCCGCTCTTAGAAGAAACTATGTCTGCTTATTGTGCTGCTTGTAATTATGTTTCAGACTATGTATTTAAAACACATAATCTATCTCAAGTACAACTTAACAAATCGCTGTATTATGACCTTAGAGAAAAATACTCTCTAAAAGCCCAGATGGCTCAATCAGTTCTAAAGACTGTGATTGCCAGATACAAAAACATTTTTGAAACAGAAAGCAAATGGATTAAGCCTTCTTTCAAAAAGCCACAATACGACCTTGTATGGAACAGGGATTATTCCCTTACAGGTGAATACTTTTCAGTAAACACCTTGAGTGGACGAATCAAGTTGGCGTACCATTCCGAGGGTATGGAAAAATATTTTGACCATACAATCTATAAATTTGGCACGGCAAAACTTGTAAATAAACACGGAAAGTATTATTTACATATCCCAGTTACATACGGCGTTGAAGAATTTGATGCTTCTAAAGTCACCAATGTTGTTGGTATTGATAGAGGTATCAATTTTGTGGTAGCTACATATGATAGCAAACATAAATCTGGTTTTGTAAACGGCAGAGCTATCAAGCAAAAGCGAGCTAATTATTCAAAGCTTCGTAAAGAACTCCAAATGCGAAGAACACCATCGTCAAGACGAAGAATTAAAGCTATTGGTCAAAGAGAAAACCGTTGGATGCAAGATGTAAACCATTGCATATCTAAGGCACTCGTTGACAATAATCCGAAGCATACATTATTCGTATTGGAAGATTTATCAGGTGTTCGTAATGCTACGGAACGTGTTAGGACTAAAGACCGCTATGTATCTGTTTCTTGGTCTTTTTACGACCTTGAACAGAAATTAATTTACAAAGCAAAACAGAATCAATCAACTGTAATCAAAGTAAACCCTCGTTATACATCTCAATGTTGCCCTATGTGTGGACATATTGAGAGAGGTAATAGGGACAAACGATTACACTTGTTTTGCTGCAAAAATTGCGGATACAAGTCTAATGATGACCGTATTGGAGCTATGAATCTGCACCGTATGGGAATAAACTATCTTGAAGATAGCCAAGTACCTAGTGCAGTTACAACCGAGTAAACTCTGTTGTAAAGGGTGTTGTCAGCCACCCTATGATGTAACGCCACTTTAGGTAGTAATACCTATCGGGGCTAAAGGCCGCAGGAGTAACATCCGTTACGACGGCTGGGCAGTTACAAGCCCATTTCCTTTAGGTGATGGGTAGTTGACTGTATGTACCTTCCTTTGATAGCTATTATAACATAGTTGTAAAAAGACTGTTGTATACACAATTAATAAATATTCAAGAAAGATTTCAGATAAAAGCCTTGTGAAAAGAACGGAGTATTGGTATAATTTTTACATGAAAAACTTCCTGGCAAATATAAAATTAGCAAAAGTAGCTAATCTGCTTTATAGTTTTTCAAATACGTCGCAAAGGTGGTAGACATCATGAAAACAACAATCACAGGAAAGAACATTGAATTAACAGCAGGATTAAAGGACGCTGTGGAGGAGCGTTTCACAAAATTAGACAAATATTTTAATAAGGACACAGAAGCAATAATCACTCTTGACGTAGAGAAAGGACGTCAGAAAATCGAAGTTACTATTCCTATGAAGGGCTCTTATCTTAGAGCTGAGGAAACCACATCAGACATGTACGCTTCAATCGAAGCAGTTACTAATACATTAGAGGCACAGCTTAAAAAGCACAGAAATAAAATCATTGATAGAAAGCAGTCAGATTCAAGAACAATCTTCGCTCAGGATTTCATTGAAGAGAAGGATACAGATGAGGAGAAAATCCAGATTATCCGTAAGAAGACATTCGATATGAAGCCTATGTATGCTGAGGATGCTTGCCTTGAAATGGAAATGCTAGGACATGATTTCTTCATGTTCCGCAATGCAGATACAGATGAGATTAACGTAGTTTATAAGAGAAAGAACGGAGCTTATGGATTGATTGAACCAGAGTTCTAGGTTTAAGAATTTGAAAACAGAATAGACAAAGAATATTAACCTCCTGTTTGTATAATCGAGGAAAGAACGATTATATAACAGGAGGTATTTTTATGGATTTAAAGAGCTTTGGAAGTTATATGAAGTGGTTAAGGAAACAGAAAAATCTTACTCAGTTAGATGTTTCTTTAATGGCTAATTGTGCATTGCCTACAATTTCGCGAATCGAAAATGGGGATGAGCTTGTTGGGAAAAAACTGTTTGATAAGCTAAATGAAATCTTTGAAGGATTTGGCATGGCTTACGATGAAATTACCATGGAAAAAATATTTCGTTTTAAACAAGCAAGGCAAGAACTTCTAAAAGCTATAAAAAATGGTCGAAGTGAAGATATAGAAAATAAGCTTAATACATTACAGACTTATATGGAATCAAAAGATGATTTGACTGATAGGATTAAAGGGAAAAAGAAACAACGAAAAGCTAAGGATGGAGTGAAGGACTGGGAGATGATCAATTATGATTCCTGTGATGAAATAGATAAGCAGTATTTTGTATTGGCACATTTGGTACATTCTAGAAGAAATGGTTTACCATTAAATCAATTTTTAGATGAAGCTATAGGCATATTTGAGCTAAGAAGAAAAATACCCAAATATGAGGATATCCCAAATGTTAAGATTACAGATATAGAATATGAATTGTTTTTTATAATAGCCAAAACACATATGGCATTGGGGGATGATAAAACTGCAGAGATTATATTTAGAGGACTTATTAACAACAAGGGATATTTGGATAGCCCAAAAATAAAGGAAAGATTTATAGAAATCTCGGAAGCATTAGCAAGAATTTTTCTGGCTAGAAAAGACCTGGCTGGGACTAATGAATGCCTCACCTTTATCTTTGGCGAATATATTTCTATGGCTAATACAAGAATGATATATAGGGCATTATGTCTTCAATCTGAGATCTGTAAGTTAAATGGTGATGATAATGGTGTAGAAATGATTGATAAGTTTTTGCTTGCCACGGAAAATCTAATGACTCACATGCTTAAGGAATACAGATTAAATCAAATGGGGTAGATGAGCTATTGTAATTTTTCGAGAAAAATACTATATTAACCAATGAATGTTTTAAATATTATAAAAGAGGTCTAATTATGGATATAGTAGTTTTGGCAGGAGGCCTTAGCTCAGAGCGTGATGTTTCCTTTAAATCTGGCGCTATGGTGGCAAAGGCACTTCGTGCAAGAGGACACAGAGCATTAGTACTTGATGTGTTCATGGGTTACTCAGACAAGGAATGTGATATAACAAATATATTTGAGGACAGTGAGAAGAATTCTGTTCAGGTGGATTCAATCCCAACAGAGGCTCCTGATATTCCTGCGATTATAGCAAGTCGCCCAGACAAGAGCCCTAGCTTCTTCGGTCCTAATGTGATAAAGATTTGCCAGAAGGCAGATATAGTATTTATGGCTCTTCACGGTGGTGATGGAGAAAGCGGTAAGGTGCAGGCTGCATTTGATTTATATGGAATCAAATACACAGGTAACGATTACATCTCTAGTGCAGTTGCCATGTCAAAGCAGATGACAAAGGATGTCCTTGATAGAGCAGGTGTTCCAACACCAGTAGGAACATCCCTTACTAAGAGGGAGCGCGCAGGCTTCACATTTGATAAATATCCTTGCATTGTTAAGCCAAACTGCGGCGGTTCATCTATCGGTGTAACAATAGTTGATTCTGCCAGCGAGCTTGAGGCAGCTCTTGATGCAGCATTTGAATGGGAAGATGAGGTTGTTATCGAGCAGTTCATTAAGGGACGTGAGTTCTCTGATGGAGTTATTGAGGGCAAGGCTCTTCCTGTTATCGAGATTGCACCAAAGCAGGGATTTTATGATTATAAGAACAAATATGCAGCAGGCTCAGCAGTAGAAACATGTCCAGCTGAAATCAGCCCTAAGGCAACTGCAGATATGCAAAAGTATGCCGAGATGGCATTTAAGGCTCTTGGTCTTACCACTTATGCCAGAATGGATTTTATGATGGATGCTGAAGAGAATGTATATTGCTTGGAGGCTAACACACTTCCTGGAATGACTCCTACCAGCTTACTTCCACAGGAAGCAGCTGTAACAGGAATGAATTTCGAAGATTTGTGTGAGCATTTAATAAAGGTTTCTTTGAAGAAGTACAATTAGCAATTAGTTAGAAGTAAGAGAGATATATATGAAGAACATGACACTTGAAAAAATCGCAAAGGTAACAGAGGGAAAGCTATTTTTACCTGAGGGATTTGAAGGGGTTGAGAAAAAAGAAATACAGGGTGCTGTAAATGACAATCGCAAGGTTGAAAGGGACTATCTATTTATACCTATGGTAGGTGCCAGAGTAGACGGTCACGATTTCATAGAAGGTGCATTTAAGGATGGCGCACTTGCTACTCTTTCAGAGCGAGAGCTGGAAAATCCAGTGGGTCCTTACATCCTGGTTAAGGATTCAAAGGTCGCACTTAAGCAGATTGCAACAGCATATCGAATGGAGCTTAGCATACCTGTAGTTGGTGTAATTGGTTCTGTTGGAAAGACCAGCACAAAGGAAATGATTACATCTGTACTTTCTACTAAGTTCAATGTCCTTAAGACTGAGGGCAACTTTAACAACGAAATTGGTCTTCCTCTTACCATCTGCAGAATCAGGGATGAGCATGAGGTAGCCGTTGTTGAAATGGGAATCTCTGATTTTGGTGAGATGCACCGCCTTGGTGATATTGCAAAGCCTGATATTGTTGTTATGACAAATATAGGCCAGTGTCATTTGGAATTCTTAAAATCTCGTGATGGAATTTTAAAAGCCAAGACGGAAGTGTTTGAACACATGCCAGCAGACGGACTTGTCATCCTTAATGGTGACGACGATAAGCTGATAGATGCCGATACACTTGGCTTGAAAAAGATTTTCTACGGAATGAACAACCAACAGGTTAACGCTAAGGATGTGCAGCCTATTGGTCTGTCCGAAACATCTGCTACTATCACAGCATTTGGCGAAAGCTTTGATGTGACCATTCCACTTCCTGGCGCCCACAATGTAATGAATGCCCTTGCGGCAACAGCTGTTGGTCATACACTGGGGCTTACCATAGAAGAAATCGCAGATGGTCTTAGCAGAGCCGAGACAATCTCTGGAAGAAATAATCTAATTAAGATTCGTGATATTACAATTATAGACGATTGCTATAATGCAAACCCAGTATCAATGAAGGCTTCAATCGAAGTCCTTGGTAAGGCAGCAGGACGTTCTATCGCTGTCCTTGGAGATATGGGAGAGCTTGGCGAGGATGAGCGTAAGCTTCACTATGAAATTGGTACAGCTCTTGAGGATAATCATATAGGCTACGTATTTACGGTAGGAGAGCTTTCAGAAGAGATTAATAAATCGCTGTCAAATACCAACAGCTCATGCATGGCACATCACTATAAGACAGTGGACGAAATGCTTGTAGACTTGTTACCTATAATCAGAGGCGGAGATACTATATTAGTAAAAGCCTCACACTTCATGAACTTCAGTCATGTAGTGGAGGCTCTTAAGACTAGATTAGCTTAGAATCTGCTTCAAGCTGCTTTGCGATAATACCTCGGACATAAACTCCGAGGTGTTTTTTATTATCACCCTCAAGTGCTGTAGGATCAACTGGTGGACAGAAGGTTACGATTACACGTGTCTTCTTAAGCTTAGGAAAATGTGTTTCGAAAACCTCACGTGTGTTTGTAAACGCCACTGGTACGATAGGACAGCCTGTCTTGGTTGCAATCTTAAATGATGCTTCATGGAATTCTGCCATCTCGCCTGTCTTGGAACGGGTTCCCTCAGGGAAGATAAACATTGAAATACCTGCCTTGATGAAATCCTGTGCCTTAATGATAAGTTTTAAATCCTGTCTAGGATCAGTTCTGGTAAGGAACAGGCAGTAATTCATTTTCATCCATACGTTTAACAAAGGGACCTTTTCGAAGGTCTTTTTTGACATAAAGCCTGTAACTGCAGGGCAGATGTGATAACCAAGCACTACATCGAAGAAGCTCTGGTGATTACCGATGAAAAGCACTGACTTATCCTTAGGAATATTCTCATATCCATGTACTTCGTACCTGGCACCGCCAAGAAATGCAACAACACCAAAGGCCCAAGCTACGATATTGTAAGCGATAACATCCTTTGCGTGTTTATTGAATAGACCGATTATCAGAAGTATAAGCCAAATAGGTATACTAATAATCAGAAAAATGACAACAAATGTTACAGTAATGATAGTTCTTAACATATAATCCTCCAAATATAACGTTAATTCAGTTAATTCTGAATAATTTTATTATAAGATAGAGCTTAGGTTTTAGCAATCGTTACTGAATTTATGATAAATATTCAAAAAATAGAGTTAAAATTTTGACAAATTACACAAAATATGATAGAATCTCTGCAACGACATAAGAATACTCATAAGTATTCAAATGCTAGAAAAGGGGGAGACATCATGGAGCGCGAGGATTTTGACAAAGTACGCGAATCAGTCAGATCGCAGTGCGGAAGTAGAGTTGTGATTCAGTTAGACAGGGGACGTAACAAGGTAGACATCCAACAGGGTGTTATCCAGGAGGCTTACCCAAGCGTGTTCACCATCTTAATGGACGACACCGAGACAAGCCCATCACAGTTGCTCTCTTTCAGTTACACAGACATCATTACTAAGGAAATCCGCATGAAGCTTTGCTAACTTGCTGACTAGTTATGATTAAATTGAAAATTGAATATTGACTACGTTGAGCCACCGCACGCCGGTGGCTCTTTTCTTCGTCAAGCTATTCACAGACATACTTTTATGTCATGTGGGGATTTAGTAGCAAACCGCCCTGCTCCACGGGAGGGGTTAGCTATAGAACCTATTGATATGTGCCAGCTTTGCATTAGCTAGCCCCGCTGACTGATGCAAAGCTGGCACAAGTAGATATAATGTAGCTAACCCCTCCTGTGGAGCAGGGCGGTTTGCTGCTAAATCCCCATAACTTAATTATGTGTATGTCTGTGAATAGTTTGTTTTATTATTGAAAACGGGGCGGATAAACGGTATCATAATGTTGTGAGATTATGAGAATTTGCACTAGATGTAGGGCTAAGCCCTTGGTTTGGAGATAGTGTTTATGAAATATAGGAAAGTGTTAAGGACAGCGGTGTGTGTAGCTGTTGCAGTTTGTATGTTGGCGTCGGATTCTACGGTTTCTAACGCGGTTCGTTCTATTTCGGAGATAGAGGCGGAGCAGGATTCACTGCAGGATGAAATCGATACGTTGGATGCTGATTTATATAGTTTGGTTAGTCAGATTACAGAGATTGAAAATGCTATTGCCGAGACAGAAGCAGAGATAGTAGATACGGAGGCTTCTTTGGAGGAGGCTAAGGCTGCCAGGGAATCCCAGTATGAGTCTATGAAGTTGCGTATTAAATATATGTATGAGAAGGAGAACCCTAGTATATTTGAGATGCTAGTTTCATCGGGTTCTATTAGCCAGTTTCTGAATAGGTTGGAGTATGCTAATAGCGTATATGAATATGATAGAGAGAAGCTTAATCAGTTTGAGGCAACTCAGGCGGAAATCGAAGAGCTTGCGGCAGCATTAGAGGAAGAGAAGGCTGGTCTTGAATCATCTAAGAAGGAGCTTGCATCCCAGGAGGCATCTCTTGAGGCTATGATAGATGAGAAGCGTGGTGAGATGGATGATTTGGATGCAGAGCTGAAAGAGGCTAAGGAGATTGCGGCAAGGGAGGCTGCTCTTAGGGCGGCAAGAGCTGCAGCAGCGGCGGCAGCAAATGGTAATA
>JAGBJE010000131.1 GCA_017934625.1 Pseudobutyrivibrio sp.
GCCATTTGGTGGAGGAGTTGGAATCTGTTGTGGATAAGGCGATTTTTATAAAGGAGGCTCACTTTGCTGGAATGGTAGATGTAGAGGAGTTAAGAACAGTAGAAGGAATTTCATTGGCTGATAAGTATAGACAGGTGTTTGGCGGAATTGAAATGGGAGGAATGCAGTAATGGAAAATCTTATTAAGTACGAATTCAGAAAAAGTTGGATGGTTAAGGCAATTATCCTTGCTATTACAGCTATTTTCGAGGTTATGTTTTTGACAGGTGTAGTAGCAGGGAATGATAATGTGGCATTTTCAGGAGCATTATTTTTAGTTTTTACTACAATTTGCTCAATATTTATTATTGGTGTACTGAGCGTTTTTGTATTACATAAGGATTTAAACACAAAACAAAGCTATATGCTTTTTATGACACCTAACAGCACATACAAAATACTTGGCGCCAAGATCATAGAGAATTTTGGGTCAATCATACTTGCTGGTGTTATGTTTTTTGTTCTTGCTGTAGTAGATATTTCGCTATGGAGTGCAAAAAGCGAGGGTGTAAAGGGAACGATAGATTTTGTGGGAGATATTATAGGATTAGCAACCAAAGATGGTATTCAACTTGATATTTTACATATTGCTATAACCACCGCGGATTCACTAGTGTCATGGGTGTTTGTAGTTATGGTTGGATTCTTTGCAGTAGTTTTGAGTGCATGCTTTTTCAATGGAAGAAAGTTTAATGGGCTGTTGAGTTTTGTGATTTTTCTTGTAGTTACAATAGTGATTAACAAGATATTTGATACATCTTCAGTTATGATATTTGGCGCAAATGAAATGTATGCAATAGAAGCTAGGATATGCTCAATCGTATATTATTTGGTACTTACAACGGTGCTGTATATTGTTACAGCTGGTATTATGGATCGTAAGCTGTCTGTGTAAATCTAAAAATTATATAAAATAATTGTGACATCTATTTACATTGATAAGACATAAATTTACACTAATTACCAAGTGTGAATTTCAATAAACGCGCTTTTTAGCGTGCTAAGGAGGATGAAAAGTTGAAGGTTCTAAAAGGTATTGGAGGCTTCTTTAAGAAGCATCTAAAGTTAGTTATTGTTCTTGCGATTATAGCAGTCATTGTTGGTTTTGTATGGCATAACATGCAGGTTGCTAAGAAAGCCATTGAGGAAGCTGCAAACGAGCCTGTAACATCAGAGATTAAGAAGATGGATTTACAGCAGTCTGTTGCAGTTACAGGTACACTTACAGCAAACGATAAGGCTACTGTTACTTCTACAATCGGTGGTAGCGGAATTACAGGTGTTAAGGTTGCAAAGGTAAATTACAAGGAAGGTGATTATGTTGAAGCCGGCACTGTTGTTGTAGAGTTTGATGGGGATGATTATGAGAGAAAACTGGCAGAATTAAATGCACAGAATAATATAGATAATAAGCAATCAAGCATAGATATCGCTAGCTTGCAGCAAAAGATAACTGATGCTCAAAAGGAAATTGAAGATGCACAAAGTGATGTTGCAAAAAAGCAAGAGTGGCTTGATAAAAACGAAAAATATTATAAGGATATAAAAGAAGCTTTTGAAAATGGTCAGAGGGATCCATATTCAGGAGAGACAGAAAGATATCTTGAGCAGAGCAAGATAGTATATGATAGATATGGGTTTACAATTGATACCTATGAGGCTAAGCAAGATGAGCTTAAGGCATTGAAGGATAAAGTGGAAACCCTTCAAGAGAGTATTACTAATTATCAACAGTCTATCGAAATTGCCCAGCTCAAGCAAAACTATGCCCAAACCTACACTCAGGTAGATGCCAAGGATGATGTATACGAGAGCATGGAAAAGACACATGTATCTGCCCCTATCTCGGGTTATATCATTACAATGAATGTAGAAGAAGGAAACAACTACACACAGGGTAATACCGTATTTACGATAGCAGACACAAGTGGCTTTGAAGTATCAGCTACAGTAAACGAGTATGATGTTGCAAATATCGCGACAGGTCTCCCTGCAAATATCAAATTTGAAGCTACTGGTGATGAGGAGTTTAAAGGCGAGGTTACTTTTGTTTCAGTTGCTTCCGAAGGCTCTATTGCAGGTGCAAATCCTCAAACTGCTGTTGCTCAGGCAGCAGGAACAAGTGCCGGTGTAGCTAACTATAAAATCAAAATCAAGCTTAATGAAAATGATGATAGATTGCGCGTAGGTATGACAGCAAAGGCCAGTGTCATATTGGATTCTGTTGATAATGTGCTAGCCGTTCCATATGATTGTATCCAGCAGGATGATGATGGCAAGGATTTTGTTGCTATTATTGAAGAGGATGGAACAAAGAAAAATATTAACGTAACAACAGGTCTTGAGAGTGATTACTATGTAGAAATTAAGGGCAAGGGTCTTAAAGAAGGCATGACAGTAGAGGCAATCGTTAAGGATGCTCCAAGTACAGATATTATGGATTACATGGAGATTTCGACAGAAGAATAGCGGAGGATAATAAATTGGAAGATAATATTATGCTAGACCTTCGCAATATTCATAAGAGCTTCTTTATTGGAACACCAAATGAGTTTGAGGTTTTACATGGCCTAAACTTTACAGTAAAGAAGGGCGAATTTGTTTCAATAGTAGGTCAGTCTGGTTCAGGTAAATCCACACTGATGAATATCATTGGAGCCTTGGACAGACCTACTGCAGGAGAGTACACTCTTGATGGAATAGATATTGAAAAAGCGAAGGATCATGAGCTTTCAGCTTTAAGAAATAAGAAGATTGGATTCGTGTTTCAGACCTACAATCTAATTGCTCGTACAAATGCTCTTAAGAATGTGGAGCTTCCTATGATGTACGCAGGAATGGGACGCGCTGAGCGAACAGAGCGAGCAAAGATGCTTCTTGCAGAAGTAGATATGACAGATAGAATGCATCACAATCCTGATGAGCTTTCTGGTGGACAAAAGCAGCGTGTGGCTATTGCCAGAGCTATGGCTAATGACCCGGCAATCATCCTGGCTGATGAGCCTACAGGAGCTCTTGATTCTGCAACTGGTAGAATGATTATGGATATTTTCCATAAGCTTCATGAGGAGCAAGGTAAGACCATAGTTCTTATCACACATTCACCAGAGCTTTCACAGGAGACAGAGCGAATCATTACACTTAAGGATGGTAACATCATCGGAGAGTCCGCTGGTCACTGGGATAGGGCAGCAAAGGAGGTGGAGTAAATGTTATTTACAGAAAACATCCTTGTTGCTTTAGCAGGACTAAAGGCTAATATCATGCGCTCCCTGCTTACGATGCTTGGTATCATCATTGGTATTGCATCTGTTATTGCCATAATGACAGTAGGAAATTCTATTACCTCCATAGTTAATAGCACTATGCAAGATCTTGGCGCCAACAACTTAGAGATGGGTGTCGTGCAAAAATCTCAAGATAATAAAACATCAGATTCCGGCGCTAATTATGGTACAGGTTATGTCCGTGATATGACAGATCAGGATTTGATTACGCAGGATATGCTTGATGCTTTTAAGGCCGAATTCCCAGATGATATTAAGTATGTCCTTAAGTATGAAAATGTTGGCGAAAAGGGCAAGGTTACGGAAGGAAGCAAGAGTGCCAATGTTCAAGTAATTGGTTATAACAAAGATAACTTTGAGTTTAAAGATAAAAAAATCATTGCCGGCAGAGGCTTCTTGAATCGTGATTTTGAAAATGCCAAGAAGGTTTGTCTGGTTACAGATAAGCTGGTGGAGCGTCTTTATAATGGTGATAATGATGCTATCATAGGAAAGCAGATAGAGGCAAATGTTGGTGGCAGTTATTATAGCTATTATGTTGTTGGTGTGTATGAATATGTGCAGGAGCAGTTCTCATTTGGTGTTTCTGATAATCCTACAACAGAATTGATTATCCCTTATGAAACTGCTAGGGTTGCTAATCACAATCAGAACAAGGGTGATTACTACTTTACATTAGTAACATCAGTTAATACTGATAATGATGAGTTTGCTACCAAGGTAAGAGATTTCTTTAACATCAATTACTACTCAAGAAATGATGCATATGAAGTGATGGTTGTTTCTATGACATCCATGATGAATCAAATGAATACAATGATCGGGGCAATTCAGCTTGCACTTTCTGCTATTGCAGGAATCTCTCTTGTGGTAGGTGGTATCGGCGTTATGAACATCATGCTTGTTTCTATCACAGAACGAACTAAGGAAATAGGAACGAGAAAAGCCCTAGGCGCAACCAATGGCTCAATCAGATTACAGTTCATTACCGAATCAGTGGTTATCTGTTTGATAGGTGGTATCATTGGTATTATCTTTGGTATTGTACTTGGAACAGTGGCTGTTAAGCTAATGGGATATGAGGCAGCTGTTTCACTTTCAAGTATCGTAATTGCGGTAGGATTTTCTATGGCAATCGGAATCTTCTTTGGATACTATCCAGCAAATAAGGCTGCTAAGCTTAATCCTATTGATGCACTTAGATATGAATAAAATAATACTTATAAAGGCATGGCCAAATGGTCATGCCTTTTTTGTGCATGACCACGAAATATCATCTGTACGCCCTTGTGAAAAATTGACAAAAATAGAATAGTAAATACTAAACTATTTTACAAAAATGTGATTTTAAGACGAAAAAATGACAAAATCTATTGAATGAGGAATAGCTAAGGAGTATATATTTGTATTATAGATTGTCAAAACTAAAATAGTTTAGAATAATCTAAATCATAACAGGAGAAAGGAAGATAAAGGGGGAACAGATGATAAGAAGAATGAAGAAGGCCATAGCTCTTACTATGGCAACAGCAATGGCCCTGCCAGTGATTCCAAATTCAAGCCTTGGAACACTGAACGCAAATGCAGCAGAAAGCATTAGCAGGGTTATGGTCCATGATCCATCTATTTTTGAGTACAATGATGAGTACTATGTGTTCGGATCACACATTGCGACTGCTAAATCATCAGATTTAGTAAACTGGACACAGGTTTCTACAGATTATCAAAGCGTAGAAAACAATCCAATCTACGGAAATGTTAAGGAAAATCTGGCCGAATCATTTAAGTGGGCAGGCTATGATGATGGAGATTGCAAGGGTGGCTATGCGGTTTGGGCGCCAGATGTAATCTACAATCCTAATTATGAGTGGGCTGATGGACACAAGGGAGCTTACATGCTCTACTACAGTGCATCATCTACATGGCGCCGCTCATGCATTGGCTATATGGTTAGCGACAGAGCTGACGGTGGCTATAGCTATGGTGGAACAGTGGTATATTCTGGATTTACCAATACTGGCAAGGTAAATTATGACGGTAACAGCACTAGAGATACTACATACACAAATGACTATCTTCCATTTAACAAGCTTATTGAAGAAGGCAAGATTGATGGTGATGTAAGCACATGGCAGTGCTTTAACTCAAATGGTAGCTGGAATAACAACTATGCTCCAAATGCCATTGACCCAACACTATTTTTTGATGCAACAGGCGAGCACCTATACATGGTATATGGTTCCTGGTCAGGTGGTCTTTTCATTCTCGAAATCGACCAGAAGACTGGTGAGGCAATCTATCCAGGTAAGGATGGCGTAGATGAGACAAGTGGAAATTTTGTTGATAGATATTTTGGAACACACATCGCTGGTGGAAATCATCAATCAGGTGAAGGTCCTTACATCGAATACGACAAAAACACTGGCTACTATTACATGTATGAAACATACGGTGGCCTTACAACAACAGGCGGATATAACATGAGATTGTTCCGCTCTAAGAATCCAATGGGACCATACGAGGATGCCTCTGGAAAGAATGCAGCAGGTAGTGGAAAGAACTGCTATCAGTATGGTACAAAGCTTATTGGTAATTATCAGTTCTATGGCCAGCCAGGATATCGTGCAGCAGGTCACAACTCAGCACTCATTACAGATGATGGAAAATATTATCTCATCTATCACCAGAGATTCCTTGATTCATCAAGAGGTGAAGGACATGAGGTAAGAGTACATCAGCAGTTCTTAAATGAGGATGACTGGCTTGTAACAGCAGTTTACGAAAACAGAAATGAGCAGATTCAAAAGTACACAATGGATGATGTGGTTGGTACATACGAATATATTAATCATGGCAATGGCGAAAAGGATGGCAGCATGATTTCTACTCAGTCGGTAGAGCTTAATGCCGATGGCACAGTTACAGGTGATGTAACAGGTACATGGACCATGTCTGATGCTACTGACCGTGATTATACTTACGTTACAATCAATGCAGATAATGCAACCTACAAGGGTGTGTTCTTCGAGCAGACAAATGACAATGGCGAAAAGACCATGACATTCACTGCAAATGGCAATAACAACCTTGCAATCTGGGGAAGCAAATATGAGGAAACAGATGAAACAGCTGCAGGCAAGGTGATTGAGCAGCTTAAGGATATTATTCCTGAATCTACACGTGAGAATATTCAGCTTCCTACTGAACTTGGCAAGGCTAAGATTGAATGGTCATCAGATAATCAGGCTGTACTTTCGGATGATGGTAAGGTAAGCACTCCTTCATCAGATACAGAGGTTACTCTTACAGGAAAAGTTACAGTAAATAGTTATAGCACAGATGCTACATTTAAGGTGCTTGTATACGATGCTCCAAAGGTAATCGTAGGCTACGATTTTGATAGTGTTGATGGAGATGCTGTCAGTGCAACATCAGCTTCAACAAAAGATAGCGTGGCAACACTTAAGGGTGATGCTAAGGTGGTTACTGATGAAGAAAGAGGACAGGTGCTTAAGCTTGAAAATGAAGCTGGCAACAAGCAGGTAAATTATCTATCTCTTCCAAGTGATGTATTTTCCAATGTGGATAAAGCAGGATACACTGTAAGCATGTGGGTAAATATTGATTCATCTACATGGGAGCACAGCGCATTGTTTGAAGCAGATTGGCTGGCAGATGGAGCATCTACAGGTACTTATCCAATGACTAGAATTGGAGCAAACCTGATTGGAAGAATTAATGCAAATGATTATTCAGATGCAGTTCCAGGCTTATCTTACAGTGAACTTACAAACAAATGGCAGCTTGTAACCTATACAGTAGCTCCAAATGGAATTAAGGTATATCTCAATGGAAATGAGATAGTATACGATAAAAAAGATATTTCAAATTGCTTCTCGGGCCAAGGTGCAGCAATCCAAAATGCTAACCATGTAATGGTAGGTGCAGGAGATATTTGGACAGATGAAGATGTTAGAAATGCAATGTTTGATGATGTTCGTATATACGATACTGCTCTTACAGGAAGCGAGATAAAGGATATCTACGAAAATACCTTTAAGGAAAAGAAGGAAGAACCAGAAGAGCCTGAGGTAGTTGATAAGGCTATTGATGAGGAAGAGCCTGAAGTAGATGGCCAGACAAAGGTATATGTAAAGCTTGATAATAAAGAGTTTACTGGTGACACATTCGCATATGCGATAGATGAAGAGCAGAATGATTTACTTGGCGAATACCCAGGTAAAAAGATGGCTCACATTGGTAACGGCTGGTATTCAGTAAATGTTCCTGATGACATGCTTTATACAGAAGATGAGTCAAAGGAATCAGATGAAGAAAAGCTAGATGAAGAAGCTTCAGATGAAGAAGATGCTATTGATGAGACTGCTGAAGATTCTTTAGAAGATAGTGATAAGCAAACTGAGGAATCAAAGGAAGAGATAGTAAATGAAGATATTAATGAGTCTGATAGCAAGACAAGTACAGATAGTGATGTTCAGGATGAAGATGATGCTACTGAGCCAGTAGAAGA
>JAGBJE010000132.1 GCA_017934625.1 Pseudobutyrivibrio sp.
AACCTTAAAATTCTAGTATATTGTATACAAAACTTCGTGAGGGAGTAGCTAGCGCAATTTGATTGTGTTGTTTGTCAACAGACTCGGGATTATCCCTGGCAAACATTAAATAGTGAGACTCACGTGTAGTTATGTTTATTCATAATTACACGTGGGTCTTTTTTATATTAAAACTACTATCCTATCGAGATGTAAAAGGAGTTAATATGAGTGTTTTAGATATATTCCTGCTTGGAGTAGGTTTATCGATGGATGCCTTTGCTGTTGCAATATGCAAAGGTCTTGCTATGAAAAAAGTTAATAAAAAACAAATGTTACTTATAGCCTTATTTTTTGGAGGGTTTCAGGCTTTAATGCCACTTATAGGTTGGCTTGTAGGAAGTACATTTGCAAAAAAAATCGCTGCCTTTGATCATTGGATAGCCTTTATTCTTCTAGCAATAGTTGGAGGTAACATGGTTTTAGATGCTATCAAGGAATGGAAGGAAGAAGACAAGGTTGAAATAGTGGATCCTCCAATAGATTTTAAGGAGCTTACACTTCTTTCAATTGCAACAAGTATAGACGCTTTGGCTTGCGGGGTTACATTTTCTTTCTATGAGGATTTTAATATAATAAAAGCCATAGCCATAATAGGAGTTACTACATTTGTTATTTCAGCTGGCGGTGTATACGTAGGAAATATATTTGGTGATAAATATAAGGCAAAAGCTCAGCTTGTAGGTGGAATAATCCTTATATTTTTAGGAATAAAGATACTTTTAGAACATACAATGGGAATCAAATTATTATTTTAGGAGGAAAATATGACTACATTTTTTCAAACAGTGCCCGGAGCACTAATTTTACTTGTTGTTGGTTTTGTATTTCTAATTAAGGGAGCAGATTTCTTCGTAGAAGGTGCATCTGCAGTGGCTAAAAAGCTTCATGTACCAGCTCTTGTTATTGGAATGACAATTGTAGCAATGGGAACATCACTTCCAGAGCTTTCTGTATCAGTAACCGCATCACTTGCAGGAAGTAATCAGCTTGCTATAGGAAATGTTGTAGGTTCAAACATTTTTAATCTTATGGTTGTTCTTGGAAGCTGTGCACTCTTCTCTGCTCTTGAAGTAAGCGATGATACAATAAAAAAGGATTTACCATTTTCAATTATATGCACAATGGCTCTTATGGTAATGGGCATTATTGGAAATTCAGTAGGACATGTTGATGGAGCAATACTCCTTGTTTTATTTATAATATTTTTGGCATCTATGCTTAGAGCTGCAAAAAAATCTAGAACAACTGCAGCAGCCATTGCTGAAGAAGAAGCTGAAAATGAAATAGTAGATATTCCTACATGGTTATGCATTATTTATATTATAGGTGGTGCTGTTGCAATCAAGTATGGCGGAGATTGGGTTGTAGATTCATGTACTACTCTCGCACTAAAATTTGGCATGTCAGAGACTTTAGTAGGTCTAACAATTGTAGCACTTGGAACATCACTTCCAGAGCTTGTAACATCAATTGTTGCAGCTAAAAAGAATGAGCTTGATATGGCTATAGGAAATGTTGTAGGCTCAAATATTTTCAATATTTTATTGATACTAGGTGTCGCAGGTGCAATTTCACCTATGACATTCCTTACAGTAAATGCTATTGATACTTTGATTTTGGTAGCCTTTTCAGTTATTGTTGGTTTAATGTGCTTAAAGAAAAAGAATTTGAATAAAGCTAATGGTATTGTAATGCTATTATTATACGCAGTATACCTAGGTTATATCATCTTAAGAGATGGTGTATAAGCTGTATTTACAAAAATGGTCTAGTATAAATATGGAAGAAGGAAAACCCTTTGTGGAAAAAGTGGTAAAAAAGTAGTTATTGTGTTAAAATCAAAAGGTTTAAAGGGGATTTTTAAATCAAGCGGAGGTATTTATATGGGACTATTAGATGAACTTTCAGATAGCATTGCAAATACTACTAAAGACCTTGGTAAAATGGCTCAGAATGCTGGAGATATGACTAAGCTTCAATATGATAAAAAGGTCAAGGAAGGCGAACTTGCTAAGCTTTACGAAAAACTTGGTAGGAAGTGCTACGAAGAACACAAGGATGAGGATATTGAAGAAATCAAAGAAATCACAGCCTGTGAGCTTCGTCTAAAGGAAATTGCTGATGATATTATGGCACTTAAGGGTGGTAAGGCTTGTCCTAAGTGTGGAGCTTTGGTTAAGACTGGCTCAAGGTATTGCAGTGCTTGCGGAGAGAAAATAGACGATATTTTTGAAGAGTAGGAGTTAAAAATGGGTAACAAAGGCAAATATTACATTACTACAGCGATTGCTTACACATCAGGTAAGCCACATATTGGAAACACTTATGAAATCGTTCTTGCAGACGCAATAGCACGTTTTCGTCGTCAGGAGGGATATGATGTTTTCTTCCAGACTGGTACAGATGAGCATGGTCAGAAAATCGAGCTTAAGGCTGAGGAAGCTGGCATTACTCCAAAGGAATTTGTTGATAATGTATCAGGTCAGGTTAGAAATATTTGGGATTTGATGAATACATCTTATGATAAGTTCATTCGTACAACTGATGAAGATCATGAGAAGCAGGTTAAGAAAATCTTCAAGAAGCTTTATGATAAGGGCGATATTTATAAGAGCTCTTATGAGGGACTTTACTGTACACCATGTGAGTCTTTCTGGACAGAGTCACAGCTTGTAGATGGTAAGTGTCCTGACTGTGGCCGTGAGGTTCAGCCAGCTAAGGAAGAAGCATACTTCTTCAAGATGAGCAAATATGCAGATAAGCTTATTGATTACATCAATACTCACCCAGAGTTTATCCAGCCTGTATCACGTAAGAACGAAATGATGAACAACTTCCTTCTTCCAGGCTTACAGGATCTTTGCGTCAGCCGTACTTCATTTACATGGGGTATTCCAGTTGATTTTGATCCAAAGCACGTAGTATATGTATGGCTTGATGCCCTTACAAACTATATTACTGGTATTGGTTATGATTGTGATGGAGAATCTTCTGATAGATTCAAGGCTCTTTGGCCAGCTGATCTTCACCTTATTGGTAAAGATATTATTCGTTTCCATACAATTTACTGGCCAATCTTTTTGATGGCACTTGATCTTCCACTTCCAAAGCAGGTATTTGGTCATCCATGGCTACTTACAAAGGCTGCTGACGGTGGTGATGACAAGATGTCAAAGTCAAAGGGAAATGTCATCTACGCTGATGAATTAGTTGATTTCTTCGGCGTGGATGCTGTTAGATATTTCGTTTTACACGAAATGCCATTTGAAAATGATGGTGCTATTTCATGGCCACTTATGGTAGAGCGTGTTAATTCAGACCTTGCAAACACACTTGGAAACCTTGTAAATCGTACAATCTCTATGAGTAATAAATACTTTGGAGGTGATGTTGAGGACAAGGGTGTTGCCGAGGATGTTGATGCAGATCTTAAGGCTGTTGTTACAGGTACTGTTTCAGCTGTTGAGAAAAAGATGGCTGACCTTCGTGTTGCAGATGCAATCACAGAGGTATTCAACCTGTTTAAGAGATGCAATAAGTATATCGATGAGACTATGCCATGGGCACTTGCAAAGGATGAGTCAAAGCAGGATAGACTCTCAACTGTTCTTTACAACTTAGTAGAGGGTATCTCTATTGGTGCTACTCTTCTCAAGTCATTTATGCCAGAAACATCTGAAAAGGTATTATCTCAGCTTGGTGCTAAGGAAATTGCCTATGATGAGCTTTCTACATTTGGTCATTATCCAAATGGTGGCAAGGTAACAGATAAACCTGAGATACTTTTTGCTCGTCTTGACCTTGATGAGGTTATGGCTAAGGTTGCTGAGCTTCATCCTGCACAGCCAGAGGAGCCAGCTGATGATGAGGAAGGCATTGATATCGAGGCTAAGCCTGAAATCACATTTGATGATTTCATGAAGCTTCAGTTCCAGGTTGGTAAAATCGTAGCATGTGAGGCAGTTAAGGGTTCTAAGAAGCTTCTCTGCTCACAGGTTAAGATAGGTTCAACAACAAAGCAGATTGTTTCAGGTATTAGTAAGCACTACTCTCCTGAGAAAATGGTTGGTAAGAAGGTTATGGTACTTGTAAACCTTAAGCCAGCTAAACTTGCAGGAGTATTATCAGAGGGAATGCTTCTTTGTGCAGAGGATGCTGAGGGTAACCTTTCCCTTATGACACCAGAGCGCAGCATGCCAAATGGCGCAGAAATTTGCTAATTAGGTAATTGTTTACGTGACAGGCGAGATTTAGTTTAGGAATATTTGTATGATTTTTGAGACTCATGCTCATTATGATGATGAGAAGTTCGACGCTGATAGAGTCGAACTTCTTTCTCATTTATTGAGAGAAAATAACATAGGAAAAATAGTTAATGTAGGAGCTACATTTGAAGGTTGTAAGGAAAGTATTGATCTTTCTGAGCAGTATGAAGATGTGTATGCAGCTATTGGAATCCATCCTGAAGAAATAGATGAAATAAATGATGATGTGATTGAATGGCTCAGACAGAACTCATCAAATCCAAAGGTAGTAGCTATAGGTGAAATAGGCCTTGATTATTACTGGGTAAAGGAAGAAGAACAACGTGAAAAGCAGCGTTTATGGTTCAATAAACAGATGGATTTAGCAAAAGAATTAAATCTTCCTGTAATAATACATTCAAGAGATGCCGCAGAAGACACTTTAAACACAATTAGGCTGTATAATAATAGTCATGTAAAAGGTATTGTCCATTGTTACTCATATTCAAAAGAATTAGCGATGGAATATGTAAAGATGGGCTGGTATATAGGAGTAGGCGGTGTAGTTACATTTAAAAACGCTAAAAAGCTTGTTGAAACAGTTGAAGCCATACCTCTAGAAAGTATAGTACTTGAGACTGATTGTCCATATATGGCACCAGTGCCTCATAGAGGTGAGCGCAACTCTTCTATTTTCCTTAGTCATGTGGCTGAAAAGATAGCTGAAATAAAGAATATAAGCGTTGATGAAGTAGAAAAGGTAACTTATCAAAACGCATTAAATATATATAATAAAGCAAATAGATAAAGGAATATAAAATGGCATATTTAAGCAATCCAACTTATACAAGAGCAGTTTTAGAGGCTCATGGATTCTCATTTCAAAAAAAATATGGACAAAATTTTCTAATTGATGGAAATATCCTAGATAACATCATTGATGCAGCAGGTATTACAAAGGATGATTTTGTTTTAGAAATAGGTCCTGGTATAGGAACAATGACACAGCGCCTATGTGAAGAGGCAAGGGAAGTTGTTGCTGTAGAAATCGATAAAACACTAATACCAATTTTGGATGATACTCTATCATCATATAAGAATTGGTCAGTAATCAATCAGGATATCCTTAAGGTTGATATAAAGAAGCTAGCAGAAGAAAAAAATGGCGGAAAACCAATCAAGGTTGTTGCTAATTTGCCATATTATATTACAACACCTATTATTATGGGATTATTTGAAAGTCATGTTCCACTTGAATCAATCACTATAATGATTCAAAAGGAAGTGGCTGACAGAATGCAGGAAGGCCCAGGCTCAAAGGAGTACGGTGCTCTCTCACTTGCGGTTCAGTACTATTCAAATCCACGGATAGTATGTGATGCACCTCCAAGCTGTTTTATGCCACAGCCAAAGGTTACCAGCACAGTAATTACACTTAAGTGTCACAATAATCCACCTGTTGAATGTGATGAAAAGTTATTATTCCAGATAATTAGAGCATCCTTTAATCAAAGAAGAAAAACTCTTTTAAATGGGTTAAGTAATGGATTACATTATTCTAAAGAACAGATAGCTCAGGCTATTGAAAAGGCAGGATTTGTAACAACAGTACGAGGAGAAGCATTATCCTTAGAGGATTTTGCTACACTGACGAATATCTTAAAAGAAATGTAGTCAAAAGTGGAGTATGGAGTTTATGAATGTTCTAGGATATAACAGAGAAATCCAATTGTTAATTGGAGATATTCAAAGAAATAGGGGTAAAGACCCAAGGGCAATTTTGAAGGCATGTGACAAGCTTTTAGCTTTTGGAAAGAGCTTGAAGGATGATGCCCTAATAGGCTATGCCTATTTTTCAAAGGGCGAAACCTATTATCTTTTGAATGATGCATCTAATTTTTATTCACAGATGCTCTCTTGCATGGGTCCTATGGAACATGTAAAGGAATGGGGATACGTTGCCATGGCTAATAATATGCTAGGAATCGTATCTTTAAACCGCGGAAATGCTCCATTTGCTCTTGATTATTTTATCAAAGCTATTAGTATTTGTGAGGATTATTCCCTTCCTGATATAGAATGGATGATTCACATGAATCTAGGGTCATTATATTTAAATATCGAAGAATATCAAAAATCTATTTCCCATACAGAAATTGCTCATCGTTATTTATTAGAGCATAAGGATATAGACAATTATATAGAGAGTATGACTGCCATATTACTTGGCATGGGTCGAGCTTATTTGAAGCTTGATATGACTGATAGGTATCTTGAGGTTGAAAAGAGACTTAGACTTGATTGCCTACCATTTATGCAGGAAATCGATAAGGTAGTTATTTATTGTTTTTTTGCCCGTGTTCATCAAGCAATAAATGAGGTAGAGGCTTGTGAATATTGGATAAACAAGATAAATAAGAATACAAGTATAAATATGCCTGTTTTGGATGTATTTGATGATTTTTATGATTATCTTCATATGCTACTCTCTACAGAAAGATATGATGATTTCTTTAAGGCATACACAGTTTTAGATGATTTAACTAAGCATACATCTATCAAGAATCTGGAGCGTAAGCTTTTAACCTTAAAAATAAGATATTATCGTAAAGTTGGCCAAATTGAAGAATATAAAATTGCTTCAGTTCTTTATTTTGAGCTTTCAGAATATATGGAACGTGAAAATAGACTAATGGTTAGTAACATGGTCGTTATGCGCAATTCGTATATGGAGCTTACACAAATCAACCGAAAAGTAGAGGAAAAGAATACATTCTTGCAAAAACGTTCAGAGACAGATCCACTAACAGGAATGTATAATAGACTGAAGCTTAATGAATACAGTGAGGAAGCTTTTGCTAGAGCATTACTTAATAAAACAAGTATAGCTGTAGAAATCTTGGATATAGATTTCTTTAAGCAGTTTAATGATAACTACGGACATCAAGCTGGAGACGATTGTATCAAATTTATAGCAGACATGTTGATGAAGGTTACAGACGAGAAAGGTGTATTTGCCGCTCGCTATGGCGGTGATGAATTTGTAGTTATTTACGAGGGGCTTTCCCTCGAAATGGTTGAAGCTAAGGCAAATGAATTAAGAGATATGATTTATGATGCTAAGATGGAGCACAAATTTTCTTTAACTGATGATATAGTAACTATTTCTCAGGGAATTTGCTATGGTATGCCAAGTAATGATGATAGCATGTTTATTTACCTTCAGAAGGCTGATAATATGCTATATGAAGTTAAGCAGCAAAGTAGAAATGCTATAAAAATCTGTAATGTTTCAGAGGAAAATAATAAAGGGAAGAACGATTAATGAGGACCGTAAAAAAGATATTTATTGATGATGTAATAGGATTAGTTAAGAATTTTTTCGCCCTAGTAATTGTAGTTGGAATTTGTTTTTTACCAGCTCTTTATGCTTGGTTTAATATTTATTCTAACTGGGATCCATATGGCAATACCGGTGCATTGAAATTTGCAGCAGTTTCTTTAGATAAGGGGTTTACCGATGAAAATGGAGAATATCATAATCAAGGTGATACTATTATAGAAAATCTTCATGAAAATACTGCCGTGGATTGGCAGTTTGTTGATTCAGCAGACGAAGCCACTGAAGGAGTATATAGTGGTGAGTATTATGCAGCTGTTGTTGTAGATGAGAATTTTACATACAACATGTATAACGTTCTTACTGAAGAGGTAGATAGGCCTACTCTACACTTCTACGAAAATCAAAAGAAAAATCCAGTAGCAACAAAAATTTCAGATACAGTAGTACAAACCTTGCAGAACAACATTAATGTAGCTTTTACAGAAGTGGTTGTCAGCGAGGTATTTTCTAGTGCATCAGAGTTTTCTGATGAATTACAGGAAGAAGGTGGCGTTGATAAAGTCATAGACAAGCTAAAGACTTTAAGTGCAGATTTAACCCGTTACCAAAATACAATTAATACCATAATTGATAATGATACAGCCCTTAAAGCAAATTTGAATTTAGCTAAAACAGATGCATCAAACTTAAAAAATCAAGCAGAAAAAAGTGCTAAGGCTATAGATAATACTGCAGGTGTGTCAGCCAGCGCTAATACTACATTGGATAGTTATTCAAGCGATATTAGCAAGGCTATGGATACTGTTTATGCTAAATCCCAGGATATCCGAAATAAAGTAGATGTAACAAGAGCCACTAACGATGCAAATGAAATGGCAGGAGCTGTGAAAGGTATTTTGGTTGATGCTGCTAACCTAGAGTATAACCTGGCAGCATTAGCAGCAAATGTCCCTGCTGATAAAATAGAGTCTTATAAGACTATTGCTGAAAATCTGTTAGATGGTGTTATTGCAATTAAAAATCTATTTAATATTGATGCTAGTAATGAAATAAGTCAGCTAGAAAGTTTAGAAAAATTAGATGTAAATAATATAATTGAACAATCTAATGAGTTAATGAAAAAAGCTGAAAGTAATAGAGATGCAGTTAATAATATAGATACAAATCAATTAGTTGCTAGTGGCTCGGACCAGTTAAAAAAAGCAATTAATGTAGCTGATGAAAAAACAAAGGAATTCCAGGATTCATTCAATAATAATCTAAGACCTACTATTAACAATAATATTAATTCTTTAACAGAAACCTTAAAGGATACTAATACATTACTTAATTCAGTAGGAAGCACATTTGGAAACTTAATGGTAATGTTTGATGCAATCAACGGTTCTATAGATTGTGCCAACACTAGCTTAGAAAAAACAGGTGAAGCGATAACATACGTAAATGGCAGGTTAATAGACGTAATTAATAATGTTGAAAAAGCTGGAGAAAACGAAAAATTACAGGTTTTAGTAAATGCTTTATCTGGAGACCCTGAAGTCTATGGAAAGTTTTTCTCTACACCTGTAGATGTTGTGACTGAGGAAGTTTATCCAATAGAAAACTATGGTTCAGCCGTAGCACCATTTTATTCAACATTGGCATTTTGGGTAGGAGCATTGATTCTTACAGCTATTATTAAAGTAAAGCCTGATAAAAATAAATATCCAAATGCGTCCCAAAGACAGTTATATTTTGGAAGATATGCTCTTTATTGGGTGCTTGGACAATTTCAATCTGTAATTATTGTCGCAGGTGACATTTTATTTTTACATGTTCAATGCCTTCATCCAGGACTATTTTTCCTGGCAGGCTCTTTTATAGCCACAACATTTACTTTACTTATTTATTCCCTTGTAGTTACTTGGGGAGATGCAGGAAAAGCTCTTGCTGTTGTTTTAGTAGTTATCCAAATTGCAGGAAGCTCTGGAACATATCCAATCGAATTACTTCCTGAATTTTTCAAAAAGGTATATATATTCTTCCCATTCCCATATGCAATTAATGCAATAAGAGAATGCCTATGTGGAATATACGAGCTTGATTACCTTAAGTATTTAAGTTCATTAGTAATATTTATGGGAGTTTCTCTTGTAATAGGCTTGCTTATAAGGATACCATTTGAGCCAATCAATCATTATATGGAAGAACGTATGGAAGATACAGAGATGATGTAAAATCGTCAATTTGGAGGCACAACATGGGTAAAGAAAAAGAAATAGTATACGAAAAATTCATGGAATTGCAGCAGCAGGTTCATGTTAAAAATCAGAAAAAAATACAGGTGGGATTAAAGGTAAACATTCTTTTACCATTAGTATTTTTAGTAATCAGTTTTATTTCTAATCGGTCAAAGCTAGTATTCTTAGTGCTTTGGATTGTTTCACTGTTTGGAATCGCATTTTATTTATTATATGTAGAATACATGGATTTCAAGCTACAAGAACAGCTCAGGGAGCTGGGAATTATGGAGAAAGAGGCTGAAGCCCAGGCACTTATAGGTAATGAAGTTGTTCAGGGTATGGCAGACGTTAATAATGCCAGAAAGGAAGTTGAAAAGAATATTAAGGATTTTAGAAAAGAGATTAAAAAAGAAATTAAATCTGATATCCGTACGATGGGAGGCAAATTAAAGAAATGAAAAATGTAATAAAGATAATTGCCTCTGACATAAAAAGGTTGTCAACTAATGTTGTGGCAATGGTTGTAATAATAGGATTAACAGTTATTCCATCTCTATATGCATGGTTTAATATACTTTCAAATTGGGATCCTTATGGCGAAAGTGCGACATCAAATTTACAGGTTGCGGTAGCATCATCAGACCAAGGCATAGTTATTGGAAATATGGAGCTTAATGTTGGTGATATTATTATCAGCAGACTAAAAGAAAATACAACCATAGGTTGGGTATTCACAGATACCGCTCAAGAAGCGATAGATGGTGTATATGCAGGTGAATATTATGCTGCCTTAGTTATTGACGAGGAATTTAGTGATGACATGATAAGCTTCCTTAGTGGAGATATCAAAAATCCAGTAATCACCTACTATGAAAACGAAAAAAAGAATGCGATTGCTCCTAAGATTACGGCAAAGGTAAAGACCACCATTGAACGAGAGGTAGATCATGCTTTTGTAAGTACTGTTGCAGAAGCATTACTTAAGGGTGGAGAATATTTTGCAACCTTAGATGAAGAAGGAAACATTACAGGTCAGGGAATAGCTAAGCTTGAGAGATTAGACTCAGATTTGAAGGGCGTTATAACTATACTTGATTCTTATATTGCTCTTATGGATTCTACAGAAAACATTTCAGAGGCAGGAGCCACTGTTTCTGAGACGGCAGAGTCTATTACTAAGCTTGCTGGAAATATGGCTGACAATGCACAAAAGAGTGCAAATAACGCTAAGCAAGATATACAGAAAGTTAAGGGAAAAACTGATAGCAAAATAGGTGAGCTTAATAAAAAGCTTGATGATGTAGATAGTGTAGTAAATGATTTAAATACTAAGCTTGCTGGAATTGACAATAAGGACCCTGAGAAGGTTTTAGAGGTTGTTGACAAAGTAAATAAGTTAGCCAGTGCTTGGGGAAATAAGGATAATACCGGCACAATTTCAAATGCTATTTATACATCTCCTATAGCGAATGAATTAGTAAAAGAAAAGCTAGAAAAGGCAGATTTGGCTGTTAACAAGCTACAGGAAGATTCTGTATTGCTTGGTAATTATGCTGTAGAAGATATTAATAACTTTAATAATGCAAAAGCTGTTTTAGTTAGTGATGTAGCTCAGGTATTGACAGAAACTAGAGATGTAAGGTCTGAATATGAAAATGTAATATCTCCATTTGAGCAGAAGGCTATTGAATCAGCATCTAATTCAGTGGCAGAAGTAAAGAAACTTTTAAATTACAATGCTACTAGTATAGACCTTGTTATTTCAAGCTTAGAAAGCTATTCGTCTCTTGCTGACCAGTCAAAGGATTCACTGGTAAAATCACGTAACGAAGCTGTTGATATGGAAAGACAGCTTGCAGCGCTTATATCAGATATAAAAAGCATTGGTGATAACGAAGCATATCAGAAGTTTGTTAATCTTCTGCAGACTGATCCAGATTTATTATCTGATTTCATAAGTAGTCCAGTGGAAATATCTGATGAATATATTTATCCAGTTGAGAATAACGGTTCAATGACTGCTCCATTTTATATTGTTCTTTCCATCTGGGTTGGTGCTCTAATTATGTCTACTATCTTGAAGACAGCAGTTAAAGATACAACTGGAATGACCAATCTAAAGAATTGGCAGTGCTTTTTTGGAAGATTCTTTGTAACCTTTGTAATTGGACAGATTCAAACAATAATAACAGTAATGGGAGCATTATTGTTTGTTGGTATTCAGTGTGAGCATCCATTCTATTTCTGGCTTGCTTGCGCTTGGACATCACTTATATATTCATTGCTTTTGTATTCATTCGCATATTCATTTGGAAACATCGGCGAAGCGCTTTCAGTAATCCTTATGGTTATTCAGGTTGCAGGAGCAGGTGGAACATTCCCAATTGAAGTATTGCCAAAGGTTTTCCAGGTATTGTATAAGTTTATGCCATTTAATTATTCTATGAATGCAGTAAGAGAATGTATAGCTGGCTTCTATGAGAATACTTATAGAAATTGTATGTTAACACTTATTATCTATGGCATTGTGGCTATTTTTGTAGGTGTAGTACTATATTATCCATTTAAGCTATTAAATGAAAAAATTGAGAACAGTAAGGAAAAATCAGGAATTTTGATTTAAAATAAAGGCAGGGTAACCTGCCTTTTTGTTATATAACAATAGATTGGAGGTCATTATGCGAGATATCGATTGGGTCAAGGAATCAGTATTTTATCACATTTATCCACTTGGAGCTTTTGGATGTCCTAGGGAAAATAAAGGCGAAGAAACCAAGGGACATAGGATACTTAAGCTTATAGATTGGATACCTCATTTAAAGCAAATTGGGATAAATGCCATTTATCTAGGTCCTATAATGGAATCAGGAACACATGGCTACGATACTTATGATTATTACAATATAGATAGTCGATTGGGCAATAATGACGATTTCAAAAAGGTAGTAAAGTGTTGCCATGAAAGTGATATAAAGGTTGTTCTTGATGGAGTATTCAATCATGTAGGCAGAGGTCATGAGGCTTTTGTTGATGTACTTAAAAATAGAGAAAATTCCCAGTACAAGGATTGGATTGCTGGGCTTAATTTTGGAGGCAATAACTGGCACAATGACGGATTATCCTATGAATGCTGGTCTGGCGCAGAAGAATTGGTAAAGGTTAATCATTGGTGTGAAGCTGTGGATAACCACATACTAAACGCTGTTGGTATGTGGATAGATGAATTTGATATTGATGGTCTAAGATTAGATGCAGCAGATTGTATCGAAAGAGGATTTTTCAAGCGTTTAAAGTCATTCACTGAACAAAAGAAATCAAGCTTTTGGTTAATGGGTGAGATTATACATGGTGATTATAATATTTATGTGAATGAAGAAATGCTTGATGCAGTAACCAATTATGAATGTTGGAAAGGTATATATTCAAGCCATAATGACCATAATTATTTTGAAATAAATTATGCGATGAAGCGTCAGTGGGGACAAGGTGGATTGTATAGCGGAAAGTATTTATATAACTTTGTAGATAACCATGACGTCAATAGAATAGCTACTCTGCTGAAGGATAAAGAGAATATATATCCAACATATACTCTGTTATTTACTATGCCAGGTATCCCATCAATTTATTATGGTAGTGAATTTGGAATCGAGGGTGATAAAAATGCAGGTGATGGAGATTACGCTTTAAGGCCAGAGCTTAATCCTAATGAACTCAGTAACCCAGATCTAATTGATCATATTAAAACCTTAGCAGATATCAGAAAAGATTCAAATCCGCTAAAAGAAGGAATTTATGAGGAAGTCCAGGTAAGAAATGAAACATTGGTATTTGCAAGGGTGTTAGGTGACGAATATGTTATAGTTGCTTTAAATAATACTCCAGAAAAAAAGCCTCTAAGCTTTGACTATAGAGGCCAGCATTACGATATTGAATTGGCTCCACATGGAAGTAAAATATTGAAATAATTAGTTGTCTGCTAGATAAGCATACATGCAATGATCAAGGCGTTCTCCGTTTATAATGATTTTATCACGGAGGATGCCTTCATATTTGAAGCCTAATTTTTCCACCATGTGTATGGAAGGATTATTATCAGGTAATATAAGTGCTTCAAACCTATGAATACCAAGCTCTTTTGCAATAAGAGGGATGGTAGCTTTAATTGCTTCACTACAATATCCTTTATTTACATGGTTTCTGTCCATTTTATAACCAATAGTACAGCTTTCATATATTGGACGCACAATATTTCTGTAGCTAACAGTTCCTATAATCTCAGTAGGATTGTTTTTATCAAAAATCCAATACCTAATCATTAAAAGCTTAAGAATGTTTTTATGTTCAAATTCTAAAATCTTTTTTTGATGAGAAAGAGTATAAAAATCATCTCCTGCAATAGGCTCATATTTTTCAAATATATCGCGGTTTCTCTGATAAAAGCTTAATACCATAGAAGCAGCTTCAGAACCCAGAACCTTAAGAACTAACCTGTCAGTAGTAACCTCAAATTTCATATCAATCCCCCGTTTTGTTTTTAATCTACACCTCTAAGATTAGTATTAGGGATGTATGGTTTTAATATATCTACAAACTCGTTAAGAGTTTCTATACTGTGACTGGAGAAAATTGGATTGATAACCTGCTCAGATTCCTTATAGCTTTGGATATAATAGGCCTTTGCCCCGGCAAGCCATTGTCCGATGGATTGCATATCATCCTTAGAGTGGCATTCCTTCATTACCGTAGTCCTAAATTCATAATCTATCTTACCTTCCATAAGAATAGAAATTGATGATTCAATAGGCTTAATATCGAAGTTAGTCATGCAAGCAATATCATTATATTTAGCCCTGGTTGTTTTTATGTCCATTGCTATGTAGTCAACTAGCCTGTTATCTATTAAATATTTTAGCATATCAGGATTAGTTCCGTTAGAATCAAGCTTAACTAAAAGACCTAAATCCTTTATTTGTTTAATGAAATCAGGTAAATCCTTATGAAGTGTAGGCTCCCCGCCAGTAATACACACTCCATCAAGAATTTTCTTTTTAGAAGTCAAATGTTCAAAAATTTCGTCCAAACTATAAGAAAGCGCATCCTTAGGGGGAAAAACCAATTCACTGTTGTGGCAAAAAGGACATTTAAAATTACAACCGCCGGTAAATATTGTTGAAGCAACTTTGCCTGGAAAGTCTAAAAGAGTAGTTTTTTGTAGACCAAGAATAAGCATAAACATTCCCTTTTCTATCTAAAAGTGTTATAAATAAAATAGCAAAATTTAGGTTTAAATGCTATTTTTCCTAGTAAAAGTATATCAAAACAGGAGGGGAAAATCCATGATGTCAAAAGAGGAGCGTGAAGAAAAGCGACTAGCTAAACTGCAGGAAAAAGAAGAGAAAAAAAATCTTAAAATATACGAAAAATACATGGAACAGGCTTTAAAAGAAGCTAAAAGAGCTTATGATATAAATGAAGTACCTATTGGATGTGTAATAGTTCAGGATGACAAAATCATCGCAAGAGGGTATAATCGCAGAAACACCGATAAAAGTGTACTGGCTCATGCAGAGATTGCAGCTATCTCCGAAGCATGTAAAAAAACAGGAGATTGGCGATTGGAGGATTGCACGCTTTATGTAACACTTGAGCCATGCCAAATGTGTGCAGGTGCCATAGTACAGGCTAGGATTCCAAAGGTAGTGGTTGGGGCAATGAACCCAAAGGCAGGCTGTGCAGGTTCAATTATCAATATTCTTCAGATGCAGCAGTTTAATCATCAGTGTGAGGTCGAAAGAGGAATTTTAGGTGAAAGATGCACTGAAATGATGACAAAATTCTTTGAAGAGCTTAGAGAACAGAAAAATCAAGTAATGTAATGCAGTTAGATTATTGACAAAGGAGTCCTTAATATCATAAAATAAGGACTCCGAGCAATATAAGATATCATTTGGCGGTCGTTTTGTAGGATGCTGATCTTTGGGTCCTGCGTAATGGGCACCTACGAATCGTGTCAGGGCAGGAATGCAGCAGCACTAAGTAGGACCGTTCATCTGACGTGGGGTCACCTGAGGGGAGTCCTACAGAGCGGCTACCAAATGATATCTAATAGATGGCTCGGTATTTTTATATAAGTAAAAGGATTAAATTATGGGCGCACAGGATAGAACAGAAAGAGTATTAAGAGATATGCATGTGTTGTTTTCTAAGGCTCAGCCTTATGAGGGGAGCACTAGAAATGTCATTGTGGACAAGAATGCCATGATGGATTTGCTTAAAGAACTTAATGAGTGCATGTACGATATGATGGAGGAGCATGAGCTCACTGTCAAAAGCCGTGATAAGGCCAATCGTGAAATGCAAAAGCAGGGTGACGATATTGTATTCGAGGCAACCAGAAAAGCCGAGGATATTTATGCAGCATCTTTAATGTATACTGACAATGCCCTGGATTCTATCCAAGAGATAATCAAGGAATCTCAAGAATCAATTGCAAAGATTTATGAAGAGGCCAACAAGAAGATAAAAGAAGAGACAAAGTCCGTAAAATCCAACCAGCTAGAGTTAAAAAGCCACTTAAATGATTTGATAGATACACAGAAGTATTTAAGACTTATTGATGAGGAAAATACACGAATCCGCAAGGAAAAGGCGGAGGGTACTGTGGAAGAATTTGATGATGCACCAAAGTATGCAGCACCAGAGATTAGGATAGACAAGGATTACTTTGCTAGAGCAGGTTTAGAGGTAGATGATGATTTAGACCAACCAGCTAAAGATGTTGATGAAGAGAATACCATTTCTTCAGAGGATTTAGATGCAGAATATTTTAAATGGCAGGAGGAAGAATCTGCAGGGGAAAAGAAAACAGGTAAAAAAGGACTCTCAGGTCTTTTTGGATTAAAACATTAAAAGGAGAATAAAGGATGAAGCTTTACAACAACGGAGTGTACTTAATTAACGGTAGTCAAATTGTGGAAGATGGCCCAGAGGCTATTGCAAAGATTAAGGCTACAGTAGGCAAAGAAGTAACTAAAGACGCCGCTCACAAGGAAACTATGGCATATGGCATTTTAGCTAACCATAATGTTTCAGGAAACATGGACCATTTGCAGATTAAGTTTGATAAGTTGATTAGTCATGATATCACTTATGTAGGTATCATTCAGACTGCAAGGGCTTCAGGCCTTGAGAAATTCCCTATTCCTTACTGTCTTACAAACTGCCATAATTCGCTTTGTGCCGTAGGTGGAACTATCAACGAGGATGACCACATGTTTGGCCTTACCTGCGCAAAGAAGTATGGCGGAATCTATGTTCCACCACATCAGGCAGTTATACATCAGTTTGCCCGTGAAATGATGGCAGGCGGTGGAAAGATGCTTTTAGGTTCTGATTCACACACAAGATATGGTGCACTTGGTACTATGGCGATGGGTGAAGGTGGTCCAGAGCTTGTTAAGCAGCTTCTCAATCAGACATATGATATTTCAATGCCGGGCGTAATCGGCGTTTATATGACAGGAACACCTAGAAAGGGTGTAGGTCCTCAGGATGTGGCTCTTGCTATTATCGGTGAAGTTTTCGACAAGGGCTACGTTAAGAACAAGGTAATGGAGTTTGTTGGACCAGGTGTTGCAAATCTTTCTATGGACTTTAGAATTGGCGTAGATGTTATGACTACAGAAACAACATGCTTAAGTTCAATCTGGACAACAGATTCTAAGACTGAAGAATTCTATGAGATTCATGGTCGCAAGGAAGAATACAAAGAGCTTAACCCAGGAGAAGTAGCATACTATGATGGAATGATAGAGATTAATCTTGATGAGATTAAGCCTATGATTGCAATGCCATTCCACCCAAGTAACACATATACAATCGAGGAATTAAACGCAAATCTTATGGATATTCTTGATGACTGTGAGAAGAGAGCAAAGGTTTCTCTTGATGGTCAGGTAGAATTCTCATTAAAGGACAAGGTTAGAAATGGTAAGTTATATGTAGATCAGGGTATCATCGCAGGCTGTGCAGGTGGTGGCTTTGAAAATATTTGTGATGCAGCAGATATTCTTCGTGGCACAAGCATCGGCCCAGATGAGTTTACACTTTCAGTTTACCCAGCTTCTACACCTATTTATATGGAGCTTGTTAAGAATGGGGCAGTGGCAGACCTGATGAGCACTGGTGCTATCGTTAAAACAGCATTCTGTGGACCTTGCTTTGGCGCTGGTGATACACCATCTAACAATGGCTTCTCAATCCGCCATTCTACAAGAAACTTCCCTAACAGAGAGGGTTCTAAGCTTCAGAATGGTCAGATTGCATCTGTTGCACTTATGGATGCACGTTCAATTGCAGCAACAGCAGCAAATAAGGGATATCTTACAGCAGCAACAGAACTTGACGTGGATTATACAAAGCCAAAATATCATTTTGATGGAAGAATATATGCAAACCGTGTATTTGATTCTAAGGGCGTTGCAGAGCCTGAGACAGAGATTCATTTTGGTCCAAATATTAAGGATTGGCCAAAGATGAGTGCACTCCCTGAGAATCTATTCCTTCAGGTTGTATCAGAGATTCACGACCCTGTTACAACAACAGATGAGCTTATACCATCAGGAGAGACATCATCATATCGTTCTAACCCACTTGGTCTTGCTGAGTTTACATTATCTCGTAAGGACCCTGAATACGTGGGACGCGCAAAGAATATTCAGAAGGCTCAAAAGGCACTAGAGGCTGGAGAGTGTGCAGGTGAGGCTGTTCCAGAGCTTAAAAAGATTGTTCATAAGGTTAAGGAGACTTATCCAGACGTAAATCATGATAACTTTGGTGTAGGTAGCACTATTTTTGCAGTTAAGCCAGGTGATGGTTCTGCCAGAGAACAGGCTGCATCATGCCAAAAGGTATTGGGCGGCTGGGCAAATATTGCTAACGAGTATGCCACAAAGAGATATCGCTCAAACCTTATTAACTGGGGTATGCTTCCATTTGTAATTCCAGAGGGAGAGTTACCATTCAAGAATCTTGATTACTTATTCATCCCAGGAATAAAGGATGCTGTAGTTAACAAGGCTGACACAATTAAGGCGTATGTTGTTAAAGAAGAGGGCCTTAAGGAGTTTACAATGACTCTTGGAGAGCTTACCGATGATGAGCGAGAGATAATCCTTAAGGGTTGCTTAATCAATTACAATAGACAATAAAGCTGGGAGATGAAAACATGCCAGAGGAAAACGAAAAGCTAGAAAGAAGACAATTTAGGAAAAGGTTAGGAAGCTACGTATTTGCTGCTTGTGTGGTGATTCTATTTTACTTCTTACTTAGAAATAGCAGAAGTGTGTCCACGGCATTAGACTATTTTAATAAAGTGATACAGCCAATCTTCATAGGATTTGTCATGGCATTTTTGATGAATCCTATGATGGGCTTTTTTGAAAAAAGATTTCAAAAGATATTTGCAAGAGTATGCAAAACAGAAGATGGTGCTAAAAAGGGCAATAGAGCTTTATCAACTATATTGGCATTAATAATATTTGTTGGCATACTGGTATTTATTGTTGGCAGTATTGTTCCTAATTTGATAAGTACAATAATATATTTAGCAAACCATATTGAAGAGCAGATTGCAGCTGTTTTGGATTGGTGTAATGTAATTACCAAGGGAAATTATGAAGAAGCCCTTATGAAGGCAAAAGACAATAATATTGGTGATTTAGTAGATCAGGGACTGGCTTTTGTTGACCAATACATTGATTACGACGAAACAGATATGATGTCTATGGTAACAACCAGTGTCCTATCTGTAGGAAAGTTTGTAGTTAATATTATTATTGGAATGTTTGTATCTGTTTATGTGCTTTTATCAAAAGAAACATTTAAAGCACAAACTAAAAAGCTTGTATGTGGTATATTTGCGCCAAAATATTCCAATATAATTTTGGAAATCAGCAGAAAATCAGGCGATATATTCTATGGGTTCATTATCGGTAAGATTATAGATTCAGCTATTATAGGTGCGATTTGTTATATTGGCTGTCTGATTATGAGCATGCCATATCCAGTGCTTGTATCTGTTATAGTAGGCGTCACAAATATAGTGCCAGTATTTGGTCCATATATAGGCGCTGTACCAACAGTAATCATCATATTCCTTACTGAGCCGATGAAGGGCATATACTTCCTGATATTTATACTGATATTGCAGCAGATTGATGGAAACGTAATTGGACCAAAAATACTTGGAGATTCAACAGGCATTTCATCTTTTTGGGTAGTGTTTGCAGTAGTAGTCGGTGCAGGTTTCTTTGGTGTAGGTGGCATGATTGTAGCGGTTCCTATTGTAGCTATCATTTACTACATAATTAGCCGTGTTTCAGATTATCTGGTAGAAAAAAGAGGTTTACCGAAAGACACTAGTGAGTATATTTTAATGGATTATATAGACACAGATACAAATAGGCTCATAAAACATTCAGAAAACGTGCCAAAAAGAAAATCTCCTGTATCATTAAATTTAGGAAAACATAAGAAAAAATAATTTTTAAAAAACCAGGATTTTTTCTCCTGGTTTTTTGATTTTAGAACCGACGTATGTTAAAATTTTTTATAACTATAAGTATGTAATTTTGGAGAATAATTCTGTGGAAAAAATGGAGTATCGTACTAGGATTGAAGAGATGAAAAATCTCGTATCAAAAAATAAATTTGCTGACGCTATGAATGTTGCAGATAGCATCAATTGGCGTAAAATTCACAATATCAATGATCTAATAGCTGGAAGTGAATCCTACGAAGCTGCAGGAAAGATAGATGATGCCAGGGATTTACTGCTTCTTGCACATGAACGCTCACCAATTGGAAGAATGATACTTTACAAGCTTTGTATGATTTCTATTAAGCTTAAAGAAATCGATGAGGCTCAGGAGTATTACAATGAGTTTGTTCAAATCGCACCTCATGACAGTCTGAAATATATTCTCAAATATAATATTAATGTTGCCAAAGGGGCAGATACAGCCACTCTTATCAAGATTCTTGAGCAACTCAAGGATAATGATTTTATAGAGGAGTGGGCTTATGAGTTGGCTTATCTTTATCATAAGACAAATCAGGCGGACAAATGTATTGCTTTGTGCGATGAAATTATACTTTGGTTTGGTGACGGCCCAGTGGTAGAGAGGGCTTTAGAGCTTAAGATGTTGTATCAGCCACTTGATAAGAATCAAGAGGACAAATATCGAAATCTTAGACAGAAAAAAGATGGCATCACGGAGATAACACCTACATCTATTGCGGATTCTAGTAGCATCGTTCCAAATGTTAAAGAAATTGCCCTTCCTGAGGGACCAGAACGTTTTGATACTATAAATCTTCAAGCGGAAATTAAAAAGAACATAGATGAAATTATGAAAGCAATGGATACAGGTGAAGTGACAGAAAATATGGATGCTATAAAGAACCTTGTTGAAGAGATACCTTATCTTCAGGTTACAGAGGATGAGGTTGAGGAGGAGACAGAAACCTTTTCAATAAATGATACATTCCAGCAATATCTTGAAGAGGAATATGATGGACAAATAAGCCTTAAGTTAGCGGATGAGAGCCGTGAGACTGAAGAGCAAATCGAGGGTCAGATGACTATCGAGGATGTTTTGGCTGAGTGGGAAAAGACTAAGCGTGCAGCAGAAGCCGCTATGGAAGATGCAAAGTCTAAAGAATTAGAAAATGCCAGGGCTAGAGC
>JAGBJE010000133.1 GCA_017934625.1 Pseudobutyrivibrio sp.
AGCTTTACAGCATCTACAATCTTATCAATATTCATATGGCCTGGTACGATTTCGTTGTAAGAAGATACGATACCAACCATAGGCTTTTTCATTTCTTCTGGGGTAAAGCCCAGTGCATTAAACAAACTTCTCGCTGGTGCCTGTTGCATGCCAGCTCTTGCATTATCACTTCTCATTTCCTGACTCCTCCTATAATTTAATCCGCTGCTACCAGGTTTATCATGCTCCCGCAGGGCACCCTCCGCACTCTCGCGCTTGCCAAGGTTATGAAGCAGCTCATATATTTTCTCAACATAAGCCTGTAGACAGCAAGCTCTTAAATTTCTCAAGCGAAGCATTCTAAGCTGAGCGGAGAAATCTTATGGCTTGTAGGCGTAACAGGCGTATTCTTCCAATAAGCTACAGTCTAGCCACGATTAGGTCGCCCATCTCCACGGTGCCGACCTGCTTTACGGCACTGCCGTCGCGGGGCATGATGTCGATGGTGCGATAGCCATCCTTTAGCACCTTCTTAACAGCCCCTTCAATGGCATCTGCCTCAGCGTCTAAGTCGAAGCTGTAGCGAAGCATCATGGCTGCTGAAAGAATTGTAGCTATAGGATTAGCAATGCCCTGTCCTGCAATATCAGGTGCACTTCCTCCCGATGGCTCATATAATCCAAACTTTGTATCATTAAGTGATGCTGACGAAAGCATTCCGATGGAACCGGTAACCATAGATGCCTCATCAGATAATATATCTCCGAACATGTTCTCTGTAAGAATTACATCAAACTGTCTAGGGTCCTTAACCAGCTGCATTGCACAGTTATCAACAAGCATGTGCTCGTATGTAACCTCCGGATAATCTGCTGCAACCTCCTCTACAATCTTTCTCCAAAGACGAGAGCTATCTAGCACGTTAGCCTTATCAACAGATGTAACCTTTTTTTTGCGCTTCATTGCAATATCGAAGCCGCGCTTTGCAATCCTTCTAATTTCTGTTTCTGAATAAGTAAGAGAATCTCTGGCAACAAGCTGTCCATTTTCCTCTTTGGTAGAACGCTCTCCAAAGTAAAGGCCGCCTGTAAGCTCACGCATAATCATCATGTCAAAGCCTTCGCCGATGATATCGTCCCTAAGTGGACATGCTTCCTTTAATTCTTCATATAAATATGCTGGTCTAAGATTTGCGAAAAGATTAAGACTCTTTCTAAGCTTAAGCAAGCCTGCCTCTGGGCGCTTATCAGCTGGTAGCTTGTACCAAGGACTGGTAGATGTGTTGCCACCGATTGACCCCATTAGCACTGCATCAGAAGCCTTTGCCGCTTCGATTGCCTCATCAGTAAGGGGCTCTCCTGTTGCATCGATTGAGCAGCCGCCCATAAGAATCTCATTATAATTAAACTGATGACCAAACTTAGCACCAACGGCATCTAACACCTTAATTGCCTCAGTAACTATCTCTGGTCCAATTCCGTCTCCTTTGATTACGCCAATGTTGTAAGTCATAATTATTCCTTCCCTAATATATATAAACCATTTTTAATAGTTTATCGCACTAAAGTGTGAAATTCAAGAAGTTGTGACCCATTTTAATAACTTTGACAAAATAGCATAAATACTTCTAATATATACATGGAGAGTTTAGTAAACTTTACCACTTTAGAGCATCAAAGTATTGTTACCCTCCAAGGAGAATCCCATGAGTTCAAAAGACAAGGTTTTAGAATTACTAGAAAAAAACAAAAATACATATATATCCGGCGAAGCCATAGCCTCATCACTTGGTATTTCAAGAAATGCTATTTGGAAAGCTATAAACGAGCTAAGAAAGCAAGGCTATGTCATCGAAGCCGCCAACAAAAAGGGTTATCGTCTGGGAACAGATAATGACATCATCTCTGCTCAGGGAATCCTTTCTTATATGGATAAGGCTCCGGATAACTCACTCATCCACATATATGATACTCTTGATTCCACCAACAAGACTGCCAAGGAAATGGCGATGAGTACTGTTTGTCACGGTTCTCTTATAATCGCACGAAGCCAGACCATTGGCAAAGGTAGAGGAACACACAGCTTCTATTCACCAGAAGGTGGCATTTACATGAGTGTAATCCTATCACCTGACAAGCTTCCTACATTGGAGCCAGATGTAATCACAGCATACACTGGCGTGACAGTTTCAACTGCCATTGAATGCTTAAGCAATCTTTCACCAAAAATAAAACCCATCAACGATTTATTCATTGATGGGCATAAGATTTGCGGTATTCTAACTGAATCTGGAATCGAATTCGATTCTGGTATGGTTCAGTGGATTGTTGTTGGAATCGGAATTAATTTCGATTCCGATATAAGCCAATTTCCTGAAGACCTACAGCAAATTGTAGGTTCTCTTTTCAAAAAGGGCCAAGCCCCAATCTCTAAAAATCAGCTGATTGCAGAAATCTACAGCAGACTTTTGGACTGGAGCCATATAGATAAAAATCAAATTCTTGAAAAGTTTAACGAACGATTGATCTAATTATTTAATGAGAGTATTAAGCAAGCCTCTAAATAGCTGGGCGCCTGTATTGCCACCAAGTGTCTGGCCAAACTTGCCGCCTATCTGCTTACCAATCTTCTTTCCAACCTCTCGTCCTACTGTGCCAGCTACTGTTGTACCTACTGATTTAGCTGCTCTCTTCTTGCGGTTAGCTTCCTTTTCAGCTTCTCGAGCTGCTGCCTTTTCCGCTGCAGCCTGCTCCTTTGCTGCCGCCTTTGCAGCCTCTGCCTCAGCCTTAGCATTTGCCTCAGCCTCTGCTTTTTCAACACCCATTCGCTGCAAAAGCTCATAAGCTGATTCTGCATCAAATCCATTAGCATATTTCGAATAAAGGATACTTCCCTTTATTGCGCTATCCCTCTCCGAATCTGAGATACCGCCCATCTGAGACTGAGGTGGTAGTATATCTACCTGCTCCACAACAGATGGTGTGCCATCCTCCTGAAGGACAGATATTACTGCCTCACCTGTACCGAGAGCTTCTATAACATCAGCTGTCTTAAATGCCGGATTCTCGCGGAATGAATCTGCTGCTGCCTTAATAGCCTTCTGGTCTGATGGTGTGTATGCTCTAAGAGCGTGCTGCACCTTGTTTCCCAGCTGGGCCAATACCCCATCTGGAATATCCCTAGGATTCTGTGTGATGAAATAAACACCAATTCCCTTAGAACGAATAAGCTTGACAACCTGTTCTATCTTTTCAATCAGATGCTTTGGTGTGTCCTTAAACAATAGATGTGCCTCATCAAAAAAGAACACCATCTTTGGTTTATCCAAATCACCCACCTCCGGCATTGTCTCGAATAGTTCCGAAAGCATCCAAAGAAGGAATGTAGAATAAAGTGTTCCATTATTAATAAGGCTCTGGCTGTCAAGAATGTGAATCATGCCACGTCCCTGCTCACCTACAGTAAACCAATCTCTGATGTCGATTGCAGGCTCTCCGAAAAACTGCTCTCCACCAGCCATCTCTAAAGCTACAACAGCTCTTTGAATTACACCAATGCTTTGCTTATTAAGTGTGCCATATTCCGCCTCAAATTCCTTATTATTCTCTGCAACATAATTAAGCATCGACTTTAGATCCTTAGTATCGATTAAAGCCAAATTGTTTTCATCTGCAATCTTGAAAACAATGGAAAGAATGCTACTTTGATTTTCATTTAAATCAAGTATTCTGGATAAAAGAAGTGGGCCCATCTCTGTAATGGTGGTGCGAACTTGGATACCATTCTTACCAAAAACATCCCACAGAGTAACTGGATAATTATGATAAGAAAAGCCATTGGCAGCTAAACCAAATTTCTCAATACGCTTTTGCATATCCTCGCTGTCCTTGCCAGCATTAATCATGCCTGCAATATCACCCTTAACATCAGCGAGAAAAACAGGAACCCCCATATCTGAAAATGACTCTGCCATCACCTTAAGTGTGATAGTCTTACCTGTACCTGTTGCACCAGCTATAAGGCCGTGTCTGTTAGCCATCTTAGGAAGAACAAAGACTGGCTCTCCTGCTTTAGTATTTGCAATCCAAACCTTACCATCTCTAATCATAATCACCCTCCGAAATATGTCTTTTATTTTCCATTTCTTTTAGTATAACAAAAAAGTCTGGCGAATCCTACAATTCGTCAGACTTAAAATCAGGGTTTTACCTAAAATCTTTTGGCGATGAATATCAGCAGACAAGCGCCCACAATAGCAACCAGTATATTTCCTAAAAAGCCATAAGCATAAATGCCAAGCAATCTTAGAATAAATCCACCCACGGCTCCACCTGCCAAACCTAGCAGCACGTTGATAAGCACATTGTGGTTGGATCTCATGATTATACCAGCTAGCCAACCAGCAATTCCGCCAGTAATAATACTCACTAAAATATTCATAGAATTCCCTCCATTATAATGTTGATAGTTGCGATAGAAACTATTCAGCTTCTGAAAACAATATAATGTCAGGAAGTAAAAATGCTTAATTCAAAAAATTAGTTTCTAGTAAAAAATAAATATCCTAGACCTCTTCAACATAGCTTACAAAATCTAAATTATTGAGAGCCTCCAACAACTCCTGATGAGAATGTTTGCTGCCAAAATCAAGCTCTATCATAAGAGCTGTGTCAGAACCAGAAAGTGTCTTATCCTTAGTCTTGTTCATACTGCTTATGCTGTAACCCATCTCAGAAAATTTCTTTCTAAGCTTCTTTACACCATTTGTTTCCTCAACTTCTATATAGATGCTGACGTAACGGCTATTTTCCTCTATCTGTTGGCTTACATGAACAAGGACAACATTTGCAATCATAACAAGAGCAAAGCATACAAATCCTACAAACACATAGCCAGCACCAAAAGCCATTCCCATACATGATGCCACCCAAAGAGATGCTGCTGTAGTGAGCCCTTTTATCTGATTTCGGCCTGTTACAATAATAGTACCTGCACCAAGGAAACCAATACCGCTTACAACACCAGCTGGAATACGACTAACATCTGCTCCCATGTTAGGAAGTATTGCAAGATACAAGTTAAGAACCGTGGCAACTGCAGAGCCTAAACTAACCAAAGCAAATGTACGGATACCTGCGCTATGCCGTCTAACCACACGCTCCCATCCTATCAAGCTTCCACATAATGTAGCCAAAACAAGACGTATGGCAACTGCCCCATCGTTCATTCCCTGCAAATAATCTATTATCGTATTTACCATAGTCATCCCCTCTACATTATGACAATCTTATCTTTCTAGCAAAATCAAGTCCATCTTCTGTTCTCTGAGCTATCAAAAGAGGTCGGTTGCCTTTTATCTTCATTATGTAATCTAAGCATTTAGACCTTAGCTCTTCATCCATTCCTTCGAATGGTTCATCCAAAACGATAAAATCAGCAGGAACAAAAAATGCTCTTGTAAGCTCCACCAATCGGCGTTCAACTGGAGTTAGCTCGCTAACAGGAAGCTCCAATCTATCAGGTTCGAGGAATCTTGATAGCTCCTCTGCTGCCCTTCCTTTACTAGCCCATCTGTGAGCCTTTTTCACATTCCAGGTAGCGCTCTTCTTAAGATTAAGCTGTCCATCCTGAGATACATAGGCACTGTGAAGAGTAGGATATTTATAATCTCCCATTCTAGCTACGCTTCCCTCATCAGGCTGCTCTAGCCCCATGAATATCTTAAGAGCTGTAGTCTTTCCTGAACCTGCTTCTCCTACAAAAGCATAGCATCTGCCATCCTCTATCTCTACTTTTAGATTATCAAGTACCTTTTTGCCATTATATGATTTGCTTATGTTATCTAGTATGATTGTCATTTGTAAAAACCTTCTGTATCAGAATAATTATATAGCCTCAATGTTTTCCACAATAAAATCTGTACATCGATTGAGCTTTAGATTATCGCTACCACACTTAGGGCAGCTTCCTGTAAATTCATGGCGGGTATGTGATGCCCCACAATCCTTACAGCTAACTGTTGATTCCTTTACCTTAGCATCCACCTTAACACCATCAAGGGGTGTTCCCTCGCTCATTACCTGCAGGTATTCCTCAATAATCTCTGGTACATAATCACACTGATCACCGATAAGCAGATGAATCTTTTCCACCTTTTCTACATTATTGGCCTCAGCCTGCTTTTTTACCAAATTGAAAACATATTCTGTTACTGCTAATTCGTGCATATCTTCCTCGTTGCTAGTTATTTAATATCGCATTTGCGATATCATGCCTCATGTATTTATTTTCGAAATCTATCCACTCAGTAGCTTCATAAGCCTTTGCTCTAGCCTCTACCAATGTATCACCAAGAGCTGTTATTCCAAGGACACGTCCTCCATTGGTGACAATCTCACCCTTATCATTAAAGGCAGTTCCTGCATGGAAGCAGAAATAATCCTTGTTATTAAACTTATCAAAGCCTGTAATAGGAAATCCCTTCTTATAAGAAACTGGATAGCCATCTGAAGCAAGCACAACACATACCGCTGCTTCATCAGAAAACTGAAGGTCGATTTCATCAAGCTTACCATCAATGCAAGCTTCCATTACATCGATTATATCATTTTTTAGACGTGGTAACACTACCTGTGCTTCAGGATCACCAAATCTTGCATTATACTCAAGAACCTTTGGTCCATCTTCTGTTAGCATAAGTCCGAAGAAGATAACTCCCTTGAATTCTCTTCCCTCAGCCTTCATAGCATCTACTGTAGGCTGGAAGATATTCTTCTGGCAAAATTCTTCTATCTCCTTAGTAAAGAATGGAGAAGGTGAGAAATTGCCCATACCACCTGTGTTAAGTCCTGTATCTCCATCACCAGCACGCTTATGATCCTGAGCAGAAGACATAATCTTTACAGTGTTTCCATCTACAAATGAAAGTACAGAAACCTCACGACCTGTCATGAATTCCTCTACTACCATTGTATTTCCAGCATTTCCAAACTTCTTATCCTGCATGATTTCCGCAACACCAGCTACTGCCTCATCATGATTCTCACAGATAAGTACACCCTTGCCAAGAGCAAGGCCATCTGCCTTAAGAACGATTGGATACTTTGCTGTTTCAAGATACTTTAAGGCTGCCTCTGGATCTGTGAAATTCTCATAGCCTGCAGTAGGGATATTGTACTTCTTCATTAAATCCTTCGAGAAAGCCTTAGAGCCTTCAAGTATTGCTGCATTCTTTCTAGGGCCAAAGCATCTAAGACCAGCCTTTTCAAATTCATCAACAACACCACCTACAAGTGGGTCATCCATACCAATAATTGTAAGGTCAATCTCTTTTTCCTTAGCAAAGCTTACCAGCTTATCAAACTCCATTGCCTTAATATCTACGCACTCTGCAAGCTCAGCAATACCGGCATTGCCCGGTGCACAGTAAATCTTATCTACTCTTTTGCTTTTTGAAACAGCAAGAGCTATGGCATGCTCTCTTCCGCCGCTACCTACTATTAAAACCTTCATGACTTATCCTCCAATATTTGCTCCTTTACCACTAGCGCTTCTGGCTGTGCCGGGTGGTAGTGGTAATTATTTGCTGGCTTACCACTAGCATTTCTATTTTTGCTGGGCGCTAGTGGTAATCTCTGTTTGGTTTACCTCTAGCAGCTTCGATTTTCTGCTTCACTAGTGGTAATTTGCTTTTTCTTTACCTCTAGCTTTTCCATTTGAACTGGGCGCTAGTGGTAATCTCTGTTTGGTTTACCTCTAGCAGCTCCGATTTTCTGCTTCACTAGTGGTAATTTGCTTTTCTTTACCTCTAGCTTTTCCATTTTAACTTGGTGCTAGTGGTAATCTTTCTATTTTTACCACTGGATTTCGCACTGGCTGGGTCACAGTGGTAATTTTCCGCTTGCTTTACCACTGGATTTCGCGTTGGCTGGGTCACAGTGGTAATTCTTCCTTTCTTTTACCTCTGTATTTCACATTTTTCTTCCTACAGTGGTAATTGATTTAGTTTTCAGCGATATGTACCTTGCCATCTATCACGCTAACGCATCCACGGGCGATGAGGTCAATGGCACGGGGCATGATTATCCACTCGGCCTGC
>JAGBJE010000134.1 GCA_017934625.1 Pseudobutyrivibrio sp.
AGTGCAACGTGACGAGCACGCTTGATAGCTACTGTAAGAGCTCTCTGGTGCTTAGCACATGTGCCTGTGATACGACGTGGAAGAATCTTTCCACGCTCAGAAATGTACTTCTTAAGCTTTGCTGTATCCTTGTAATCGATAACGTTATCTTTACCACAGAAAACACAGACTTTCTTTCTTCTATGCATTGGTCTTCTTCTCTGCTGACCATCGCTTGTCTTATTAAAAGCCATGATTTAACCTCCTATTGATGTTAGCCAAGGCTTTCGTTACCTTGACTTAGTTGAACGGTAATTCCTCGTCAATTCCATCAGGGATGTTCATGAAGCCGTCGCCTGCGTCAGAGCTTGGTGTGAAATTGCTGCCACCGTCAAAGCCGCTGTTTGCTGCGCCACCGCTCTGAGAATTCTTGCTCTCTGCGAACTCAACATTCTCGCAAACTACATCGGTAGTGTAAACCTTCTGACCGTCCTTGTTAGTGTAGCTACCAGTCTGGATACGACCTTCTACTACGAACTTTGTGCCCTTGCGAGCATACTTCTCAAGGAACTCAGCTGTCTTGCCAAATGCAACACAGTTAATAAAATCAGCTGTCTGCTCATCATTCTCACGCTTGAATCTACGATCTACAGCAAGTGAAAATCTTGCAACAGCGCTATTGTTTGCTCCACCGTAACGAACCTCTGGGTCTCTTGTGAGACGTCCCATAAGAATAACTTTATTCATAATTAATCTCCTTGTCTTACACTATTAAGCCTCGTCAGCTCTAACGCATAAGAAACGAAGAACGTTGTCCATGATGCGAACATTCTCTTCAACCTGAGCAGGTACGCCTGCCTCAGCATCGAAATGGATGAAGTAATAGAAACCTTCATTCATCTTCTGAATATCGTAAGCAAGTCTCTTCTTGCCCCAATCATCGACGTCTGTGATCTGGCCACCAAAGCGAGTAATGTACTCCTTTGCCTTTTCAACTGTGGCAGTTCTTGCATCGTCTTCGATCTTCGCATTAACAACGAGTGCTAATTCATACTTGTTCATGCCTTCTACCTCCTTTTGGTCTATTGGCCAAGCTATCAATAGATAACCTAGCAAGGATATAATAAATTTTATACCACGAATTAAGATAATAGCATGAACCGTTGCATTTTTCAAGGCTTTAATAGTATTTCTTTTATTATTTTTCTTATTTATCAGATAGCTATTACAATTCTATCCCTTGTAGCTTTGCTAGTTCAGTAAATACTTTACCGATTTTCTCGCGAATTATCAGTGTGTTTTCTGCTTTTCTTACATCCAAATCGCTTTGATTAATAATTACTAAATACTTACCTCTAAAATAATTAATAAACGAAGCTGCTGGATAAACAGTAAGAGAAGTTCCACCAATTATCAGCATATCTGCTGATGAAATAGCGCTGATTGCACCTTCCACCGCATCTTCAGGCAAACCTTCTTCATACAGGGTAATATCGGCCCTGACTGTGCCACCACAATAATCACATTTTGGTATCTCATCCTCTGAATCAAAGATATAATCCACAGGATATGTAGTGCCACAATTCATGCAATAATTTCTAAGTGCACTACCATGAATCTCGTAAACCCTTTTGCTGCCAGCCTTTTGATGTAAGCCATCAATATTTTGGGTAACTACCCCTATCAGCTTGCCTGTTTCTTCAAGCTTTGCCAGATACTTATGAGCATTGTTTGGCTCAATATTTCTTGTATCCATCTTCTGTCGATGAAATTCAAAATATACCTTAGGCTCTCGCATTAAACAGGAATGACTAAGCAAATACTCTGGCTGATACATATCAAACCTTACATCATGCTGATTATACAGGCCATCCTTACTACGAAAATCTGGAATACCACTTTCTGTAGAAACTCCAGCACCTCCGAAGAATACAATCTTTGAGGACTGATCAATCATTTCCTTAAGCTCTGCAATGCCTTCTATATTCTCCAATACCACTTCCCCCTTTCTTTACTAATAGCAAATCTATTATCAAACCAATCATTAGAATGGTATGTGATACACTACTACAGCGCAGATAATTCCAAGGATTATTCCTGCAATCAGCTCTGGAACAGTATGTCCAAGCTTTTCTTTAAACTTAATAATATCTAGTGGCTGCTTGCCCTCTTCCTTGCGCTCTTCGTTAAGATTATTCAGTGCCTTACCCTGACGCTGAGTCTCGTAGCGAACGCCTCTGGCATCATATATAACGATGATTCCCCAGAAAAGTGCCATTACAAACTGAAAGCTTCCTGTGCCAAATGTTGCTCCAGTGATAATGATAAGGCCAGTAACGGTAGCTGCATGTGAGCTTGGCATTCCGCCTCCCCCAATCAAGCGCTCCTTACAAAATCCCGATTTAAAGGTATCAATAATGACCTTGATCACCTGGGCAAAAAACCATGCTGATGCTGGCGCAAGAAATATCTTATTTGTAAACAAGTCTGCTAAAAAATGCATCTTCTTCTCCTTTATTAAAGCAAAGCATTGTAAATATCGCGTTTGCTAACTCCCCTATCCTTTGCCACTGCCTTCATGGCATCCTTTTTATCCATGCCTTGGTCTAGATACATCTGCATGTGGTCTTCTATACTCATTTCATCAAAGGCTGCTCTCGCCTCTTCTATAACCTCTGCCTTCGATTTACCAGCGATTACTAATACATATTCACCCCTAGGCTCTTTGGTCTCGTATGATTTAAGGGCTCCACCGATTGTGGTCTTTTCCTTTTCCTCATGCTTTTTTGTAAGCTCTCTGCAAAGGGTGATTCCTCTTTCTTCACCCAGCACATCTCTCAGCTCTTTTAATGTGCCAATCAGATGATGTGGTGCCTCATAAATGATGATTGTTCTAGTTTCATTCTTTGTCTCTTCAAGCACTCGACGACGTTCTTTCTTGTCCTTTGGTAAAAATGCCTCAAAAGCAAAGCGTCTACAGGCCTGACCAGACATTGTTACTGCTGTGATACATGCGGCTGGACCAGGAACCGATGTTACCTCAATTCCCTGTTCATAGCACATCTTTACCAGTTCTTCACCTGGGTCTGAAATACCAGGTGTACCTGCATCTGTAATGACGGCTATGTTTTGACCTTCCTTTAGCTTTTCTATTAATGTGATAGCCTTATCCACTTTATTGAATTCGTGGTAGCTAGTCATCGGTGTATCTATTTCAAAATGATTTAATAGCTTTATTGAATTTCTTGTATCTTCTGCTGCAATCAAATCTACCTCTTTAAGGATTCGCACTGCGCGAAATGTCATGTCCTCAAGATTGCCGATTGGGGTTGCAACTAAATATAATATTCCACTCATTTTCATTTCATTCCATATATTTTTAGTATTTCTTCTGTGTACTCGCCTGGGGCGTCATATACTATAAGTGGTGGCTCCACTGTTAGCTGAGCACCACCGCCTCTAACCCCTTCCACAAGCACCATGTTTGGTTCCTTATCTACGTAGGGATACACAAGCCTCATTCGTTTTGGCTCTAGTCTATATTTTCGCATGGCTTCAAATATCTCTACCAGTCTAGAAGGCCTATGTACAAAATATGCCCTTCCTCTCGGCTTTAGCACTGCCGCTGATTCTCTTATCACATCATCCAAAGAGCACAATAGCTCATGCCTTGCTATAGCCTTGGCATCATTTGGATTCTTCAGCCCGTGGTGATTAGTCATGTATGGAGGGTTACTAGTAACCACTTCCATTGAGGCCTTACCAAATATCTTACTGGCCTCTTTAATATCACCCTCTATTATATCAATTCTTTCCTGCAAATCGTTATACAAAACTGAGCGCCTTGCCATCTCTACACTTTCAGGCTGGATTTCCAATCCTGTGTAGTGCTCTCCTGCATTCTTAGCCTCCAGTAAAATCGGTAAAATCCCTGTTCCAGTTCCTAAGTCTAACGCCTTCTCACCTTCATTTACCGTAGCAAATGCTGATAGCAAGACAGCATCCATGCCAAAACAGAATTTGTCAGGATGCTGTATAATTTTATATCCTTTTATTTGCAAGTCATCCAAACGCTCATCAGCGTGTATCAGACTATCCATTAATCTCTATCCTCCAGGTCAGCAAGCTCTTTTGCCTCTTCCTTAGATACCTGAACCTTACGTTTTCTAGGCTTGAACTTAAGGTCTGTAGTAGGATAATCCTTTACTTCCTTAAGGTCTCCATCCTCGAAAAGCACACGTACAGTCTGGCGAAGTACATTAACAGACTGAACTGTTCCTTTGATTCCCTCAGGTGTAATAACTGTATCATTAATACCTGGCAAGCGACTGTTAAGGTACTCGTATGTCTCCTGCTCGTTCTTGAGGCAACACATTAGTCTGCCGCAAAGACCTGAAATCTTTGTTGGATTAAGAGAAAGATTCTGCTCCTTAGCCATCTTGATAGACACTGGAACGAAATCACCAAGCCAGCTCTTACAGCAAAGCTCTCTACCGCAGATGCCTATTCCTCCCATAAGCTTTGTCTCATCACGGACACCAATCTGACGAAGCTCAATACGTGTGTGGAATACCGCAGCCAAATCTTTAACAAGCTCTCTAAAATCAATACGACCATCTGCTGTGAAATAAAAGATAAGCTTATTGTTATCAAATGTGTACTCGGCACCCACAAGCTTCATTTCAAGCTCTCTCTTTGCGATTTTCTCCTCGCAAATCTTCATTGCCTCTTTTTCTTTTTCGATATTCTTTTCAGCCTTTTTAACATCATCATCTGTGGCCTTACGAATGATTTTCTTGATTGGGCCAGGAACCTCATCATCTGAGATTTCCTTATCAACAAGTAAAACTGTTCCGATTTCTACACCGCGAACTGTTTCAACTATAACCTGATCCTCACGCTTAAAATCAACGCCATTTGGATCAAAATAATATACCTTTCCGCCTCCTCTGAAGCGTACTCCAATAACCTTTATCATCTAGTGTTCTCCTTAATTGCATTTATAAGAAGCATAATGGTCAATTCAAAATTGACATTAGCATTTAATCTGGCTCGAGTTTCAGTGATTGCATCGATTATATTGTTCAAGCCATGATATGTGCAGTTTTTAGCCTGCTCATGTATATCAAACGAATCCTCTTTAAAAAGCATAAGATTATCGTTCATTGTCGCTTTATATAATAGCACATCTTTGAACCAAAGGGTGATTAAATCTAGCATTTGGTCCATAAAACCTTGGAATTTGTCTGGATTATCATTCTTTTTATCAGATTCATTTTCCTCTTTTATGGCCTTCACTTCATCAGCAATCTGGACTTCTTCCATCTTACCTGCCTTCTTGCACAAAGCTACAGCATGACTTTTCACTTCATTAAAGCTTGAATCTGTAGCAAGAGCTATGGCTTTTCCCACGTTTCCCTGTGCAAAGGATGCCACCATGTTTGCCTGATAATCCACAGTTTCGTATCTGTTCTTTAGAATACTCTTTATGCTTTCAGTATCCACGGATTTCATTTGAATAAGAACACACCTTGAAAGAATTGTTTGCAAGAATGCATTATGATTTGCCGTAAGCAGAATGATTATTGCATACTCTGGAGGCTCCTCAATGGTTTTTAGAATTGCATTTTGAGCCTGCTGATTCATACGTTCTGCTTCGTCCACAATATAGATTTTATATTTGTTGCTATATGGCTTGATATCTACGTCGTTTACTATCTGCTCTCTAACAACATCTACGCTAATATTTGCCTTGCCCTCTTCGCGTTTTACATAAATGATATCAGGATTGTTTCTTGATATTGACTGCTTACAAGAATGACACTCAAGGCAAGCATCATCTGTAGGATTCTCACACTGAAGCATGGTTGCAAATGCCTCTGCAAGCATCATTTTCCCTGAGCCCTTTTCTCCGCTGAAAATATAGGCGTGGCTATGATTTCCTGATGTTACTGCATTTTTCAGAAGGTTCTTGGCATCCTCCTGCCCTATAATTTCCGCAAAGCTCATTTAACAAAATTCTCCTAATCTAGGTGATGATATCAAGAAGTAATCCTCTGATTTCATCTACCTTGTTTAATATATCTAAGTGGTCCCTTTCATCCTGAACCAAAGCTGAGGCAAGCTCATCCATCTGCTCATCTACAAGCTTTATCATGCCGTACACCCTGTGACGACCTCGTCTATCAAGGAAGTTTTCTCTTGAGAACTTATGGCTTCGATTTACCACTTCATTTAGGAAATCCTTAACCAGTCCTCTGTAGCGCTTCATATCCCTGATATCCATGTGCTCAGACAAAAGCTTTCCCTGGGTTGTTATGTCATTTAATAGATTGGTAAGCTTCTCCTGCAAATCTGCATCATCTACTGCTGCTGCAAGTGTAAACTTAAATGTATCATCAACTGACGCTGATTGCTTTACACCTTCCTGCGGTTGAACCTGACTTACATCACTTACTCGAATATCCATGTTTAACCCCTTCTACTCTTTATAAACTGGGCGATTTTTTCACTAGTCTTAACACTATCTTCGTCGTTGTTAAATAAATTAGAGACTCCTGCAGCCTTAAGATTATCCTCAGAAAAATCCTGCTGGTCTGCTAAAAATCGCCTACACATCTCCTCGTATTTTGGACTTGCCTGCTGTCTTTCTCGCTCAAGAGCTCTAGACAACCTGAGGCCATCATCTACCTCTATATATATCGGCAAAACAACGTCCTCACCGTAGTAATCCCTGATTTTTACAAAGCTTTCAACTGTTCCGATTATAAGATAATCATTGCTCTTTAAATCAATCTGACCATCATCCACTGTAAAATAAAACCATGGGCCGTGAACTGTATCGTATTTACGAATCTCAATTACCTTTCCATCGTCTAATAGCTTATCCTTTTCCTGTATAGAGACGTAATTGTATTCCTCACCCGGCTTTTCATTACTTCTGATTGGCCTGGTGGTGTAGGAAACAATCCTATTTAGCTGTAAATCTTCCCTGCCTAGCAAAAGCTTAAATATTGTGTCTTTTCCTGATGAGCTTTTGCCCATTATGCAATAAATACTTCCCATATCGTCCTCTTCATTTTTTACTATCTCAAGTATAATTCAAGCCTACCTAATTGACAACGCAGATTCTCTCATTATTTAACCCTGTTACATGGATTTTGGTATTTTTAGCTTGCTCAATTATGCTGATAGTTTTTTCTGTAATTACTTCTCCCGGCACTACAACTGGAGAGCCAGGTGGATATAAACATACCATGGTTGCGCTGACACAACCTATTGCAGCCTTTAGTTCTCTTTCAATAACAGGCCTTGTCTTTGCTTCCCAAAGCTCCATTTTCTTTTCGGGCATTATACCTGCTGCTATTGGAACGATTACCTTACCCTCTTGTAAAGAAGCGTCAATCTCCATTAGCGCTTCTTTTAATCTTTCAAAGCCTTCCTTTGAATCCATAATACTTGTCATGGCAAGCAGATATGAAAAGCTTGATAGCTCTGTTTCTATCTCATATTTTTCTCTTAAGATATCAGCTAGCTCTACTCCAGAAATGTTGGTGTTTTGGGTTGAGATTACCAGCTTTCCAATATCTTTTTTATCTTTCTTATCAGTGATGATTTTAAGATGCTTAAGCTTTCCACTGAAGCTGTAAAAATCCTCTAAGTTATCCACATAATTTTCAAAGTAATCCATAGGCTCTTCTAATAAATCTATGCAATTACTTATTGAATCCATCAGTACGTAACTAGGAGAGCTTGTTTCAAATATATCAAGGGCTTCCCTGATTTTCGTATTCTTTACTCTATTACCTTTAGTCAAAAGAGCGGCGCAGCCTGTAAGACAAGGAAGTGTCTTGTGCAAGCTTGTTACTGTAATATCAGCTACAGAGGCTGCCTGATTTGGAAAACTCTTATGAAACCCCAGGTGAGCTCCGTGAGCTTCATCATCAATCAGAATGATGTTGTTACTATGGCAATAATCAGCTATTGCACTAACGTCACTATAGTATCCCTCGTAAGTAGGTGATGTGATAACAATAGCCTTTGGTTTCTCATTATTGTTTTCTACTTCACTTTTAATCCCTTCTAAGGTTATAGCCTGATAGATTCCATTTTCATCAGTTTTAGGATAAAGATATCCCACCCTAAGATGTCTAAGAGTCGCTCCATTATAAACACTTTTATGTGAATTTCTTTGTATCAACACAAAATCATTTTCATTTAAGCTTGCATATATTGCAGCAAGATTTCCTACTGTTGAACCACCCACAAGCATATAAGCCCTGTCTGACTTATACAGCCTTGCAAGCCTCAGCTCATCTTCTGCTATAACATCCTGTGGGTCATGCAAATCATCAACTCCAGCCACCTCGGTCATATCAATTTTGTAAGCTCCATCTAGCATTCTCTTATGCCCGGGCATGTGGAATGGGTACATATTTGATTTTGAATAGTTTTCTAATGTTTTCTTTAAACTCATATTTCTTACTTTTATTTTTATTTAATAATCAATATAATGTATTTATTCAAATCTATGGAGGACCACATGAATAAGACACTCGTAATCCTCTGCGGTGGCGATAGCTCACGCATGGGAACCAAAAAAGCTCTATTACCATTTGAAGATAAAACTATGGTTGAATATATCTATGATAAGTTCAGCCCTTTTTTTGATAAAATCTATCTTTCTGTAAATGAGAGAGGCGACCTGGCTCATCTAGGGCTTAATGCTCAGGAGATTCCTGATATTTCCAGAAACGCCGGACCTTTTGGAGCCATTCTTTCATGCCTCACTATGATTAGTGGAGATAGAGCATTCTTTATGTCTGTGGATACACCATTTTTGGATCCTCGTACTGCAGTGCTCCTTTATGAGCAGTCCTACAATTATGATATTACTACCTTTAATTTTACGGGTGAGCAGCTTGATGCTATTTGTGGCGTTTATAATAAACGTTGTATTGGCGCACTTTTCAAAAGCATCTTTTTTAAGAATACTACCCGCAGCTTTCTTCAGGATAGATGTTACACCAACATCATCTCCACAGATGAAATAGCTAATGTTTCCAAAATTTCTATGGAACAGCAATTTTACAAGGTTAATGATAGACGCTCATACTACTATGCTGTCTTTTCTATTCTTAAGCACAACTTTGTTTGTTAGTGTACTTTAATCTAAGAAACGTTTTAGCTGAGGCATCCAGTCACCTAAGAATACCATATTCTTCTCCATTGCCTCCCAAATTGGATTAAGAAAATTCATTATACATTTATTAACGTCTGACCACTCTGGCTCAGACTTTTTCTTTTGCCTTAATTCCACTTTCCACTTTTTCTTCATATAAGTGTAATCACCATAACTTGCTAGCATCTTTATTCTAGTATCATCTACTATGATATTTTTTTCTCGCACTAGCTCTGCTAATCTGTCCTTAACCTTTCTGCCATTTATTGGATTAGCTGTAAGTATTTCATAGGCATTCATATAGTGGTCCATATCATTTATCAGCTCAAGCTTTTCTATGATTTCAAATAGATGCTTTGATAATTCTTCTTCCTTTGGATTAGTCAAAACATCAACCACTCTGTTTTCGTAAGCAATTAAATTAAGTGTAATCTTCTCTGGCTCATGAGATGCGCCATGCTTTTTAAAATATAGATGAAGTGGAACATACATGTCATCTACTGTGATTTTTAGAATTATGCAGCTATCATTAACAGAGCCTGTAACTGCAAAACCTTCTAATGCAGCCTTTGTCATAATCTCCTTTAAGATATCTCTCATATAAAGGATGGCCATTTTATCATCTATATCTTTTACATACTCGTAGTAGATATTTGTAATACATAAATCCCTGTACACATTCTCATTGAATTCATGATAATTGCACAAATATAGTTCATTACAATACTTACCATTTGCAAGTAGCTCAATGATTATTTCTGACACTGCAGCTGATAAAAGATTTTTAAATGGAATATTCAGTTTTTCTGCTTTTTCCTTTATCCCAAATCTATTTATCATAGCCACACGCCTACCATCGTTTGAACCTTTTTCAATACTTTTCGTTCTTTGGCATACTCCATCAGCTTAGCAACATCTTTATCTTCGTCCATTATATATGCCCATACGCCTTCTTTAAATATTGCTCTATCTATTTTTTCCTGATATTTTAGTACATCACAGATTAGTCTTTCCTTGGTGTAAATCTTCATCTTACCTCCAGCAAAATCAGCCTCTGTAACACCTAGCTCTAATACCTCTGGCTCTGTATAATATGGTTCAACTATTGGATAATCAATGTGGAACCTGGACTTAGAAGTATTTTTATTGATAGCAATGCTCCACTTATACGGTCTATCCTTTAAATAGCCATACACATATAGGGCAGATTCAATAGTAAGTATCCCATCTTCCCCAAAGAGCTTGTATATCCATTCTTCCTCAGAGCACTCAAAATACTTGGTGGTATAGTAACCACTTTTTACTCTGATTAGATATCCCTCCTCCACAAACTTCAACACTCGCCTGTAGTCAACACCCAGCGCTTCTATCTCGCTTGTTTTGATTAAGCCCCCGTTGTTTTCTACTAAATCATTAATTTGTTCTAGCTGGTACTGTTTTTTTTCATCCCTTGAAAACAAATTTTCCATTTCTTCCACTCCTACATGCTCTACGAGGTTATTTTCTTCATTATCCCATTGTAATAATATGATGTCAATTAATTAACCAAATCTACACATTCTTTTTTGTACCACTTTTTGTCTTCTATTTAAGCTAAAAATGTCCTACAATACATATGGTACATTAATAATTGTCTTTGGAGGTAAAATTATGTCTGAAGAAACTATGGGGCTTAGAAAAAATCCTTCTCGTAAAGAATGTGAGAAGATTATTAAGAAAATCCTTATGACTGAGGTTTTAGAAAGAGGTACAAACGAGCACTTTAAAAGTGCATCAGATTTTATGGGATATTTTAAATCCCTCTATCCTGCCAGTGATAGTTTAACCAAGCAGGTTCAACGTGCTGTTAAATCTCTTGGTATGCCAAAGGATGAGCGAGGCTATTTTATAATCAATAAAACTGAAGCGCAGCTTAATCAGGATAAAGAGATAGCATTTCTTATGAACAAATGCAATTGTGAGCTTGCGCCATTTGATGAATATCAGACTCTATTTTTAAAGGCTGATGGAAATTATAGAGATTATCTTTATCAGTTATTATCTGAGTCTGAAACCTTTGCTGATAAAATTATCACTATAATCAACTCTTCTAACGGACTAATATTGTTTACCAACAATAAACAACAGTTGGAAATCATGATTAATAGTTTGATAAATAGATGATTTGTTTATCTTTTTAGCACAAATACTTTTCAGTCTATAGTATAAGAAAACGACAGCTATATAATTTTTAGCTGTCGTTTTTGTTACTTATTGTCGTTTATTTATATATATCAGGACATTAACCGTCTTTATCTGCGTCTTTTACGCTTTTTTCCATTATTTCTAATGATAACCATGCCCTTTTTTGAAGGCTTGGCATGTCTACTTTCAAATCTGTGCTTGTACAATAATATATCACTTGATTTGCTCTTTATATATAATATCAATGCCAATACTACAGCAACTATCAGTAGAATCAAACCTATCTTAGGATAATTAACCTGAATATACTGCTTTCCACTTCCCCCTTTTTCAACTGGTAGATTATCAAATGGATAGCTTCCTGTCTCAGCATTAGTAAATAACAGATTTGCAAAGCCTACATTTCTTCCTGCATAGGTATATCTAAGCTGACCTATTACTGAGCCATTGCTTTCATCAGTATGAGGCACAACCTCCGCAGTAACATCTAACACACTAGCTGTCTTAGGTATTACAATTAACCCTGATTTATCTACCTGTATCAGCTCACTATTTTCACTTAGGATTCCAGTAACATTTGTATCATCTTCTGAAATAGAAGCAAAATCTGATACTTTATAGGTACTAAAATTATCAAAGCAATACTCAAACAGATTTGTTGTATCTAAATATTGATCCGTTGTAGTATCTTTCATCACAACACATATCAGTGTCATACCATCTTTCTTGGCATATGTAACAAGGGTAGCTCCTGCAACAACAGTATAACCTGTCTTTCCTCCTAAACAATAATCATACAGATACTTATTTGTCTTGTAATAGTGTAGCATCTGGTGATGATTATTAAGAGGTGTTGGATCAGCATGCTTATTAGTTGGTGGAATTGTGTAATTCTTCGTACCTACAATCTCTGCAAACTTAGGTATTGCATAAGCAGCCCTGGCTATTAATGCCATATCATGGGCGCTTGTGTAATGCTCATCATCAGGAAGACCGTTTGTATTATTGAAATGAGTGTGTGTGCAGCCCAATTCCTTTGCCTTAGCATTCATCATATCTACAAAGGATGGGATATCTCCAGCCACGTGCTCTCCCAATGCATAAGCACACTCGTTTGCAGATTCAAGCATCATTCCATATAGAGTCTGCTCAACAGTCATCTCCTCATTAACATCACGCGCTATACTGGATGAACCAAGCTCCGTACCGTACACAGCATCTGCAGAAAATACAACTGTCTCATCTAAATCGCAATTTTCAAGAACAATGAGGGCAGTCATTATCTTTGTAATACTAGCTGGAAAATGTTCATCATCCATATTTTTAGAATACAGAATTGTGCCTGTTTCCTGCTCCATTATAATAGCGGATTCGGCCGTGACTCCTACACTGTTTGGCCAGTAGTCAGCCGCCTGCACTATATTTGATTTTGCCATTAATAGGCTATTAGATAAAAATAGAAAGGCCAACGCCTTAGTAACATGTTTTTTAATATTCATAATCTTATTCCTTTACGCTTATCTAGTATAACGTTCCTTTTTATATACTTGCAATACTAATCTTCTAAAATTTATGGTATAATCGTTTTTGATTTTATTTTTGGAGGTATATATGAGATTAAGAAACATCCCAGGTGCTGATGAGGTTGTTACTAATAGTCCTTATTGTATTAACCAACCAGCAAAGCTTAAGGGTAAATATAAATCAGAGCTTTTTATGAACGATAATCCTCTCTACATAGAGATTGGAATGGGTAAAGGTCAATTCATCACTACCCTGGCCAAGCAAAATCCTAATATCAATTACATTGGTATTGAGCGTTACACCAGCGTTCTTTTACGTGCTATTCAAAAGGTTGAAGACGAAGAAATCCCTAACCTTAGATTTATTTGTTTTGATGCAGCTGATATACTTGATATTTTTTCATGCCGTGAGGTAGATAGGATTTATCTTAACTTTAGTGACCCATGGCCAAAGGATAGACATGCAAAGCGCCGTCTTACATCTTCTACTTTCCTTAATAGATATAATTCTATTTTAGCTTTAGATGGTCATATCGAATTTAAAACTGATAATAAGGATTTATTTGATTTTTCCGTTGAAGAGATTAACAATCATCCTCTTTGGAAATTAGATGCTGTTACTTATGACTTACATAATGATGCTACAATGAACGAAGGCAATGTGATGACAGAATATGAGGAGAAGTTTTCAAGTCAAGGAAATCCTATATTTAAATTAATAGCCAGTAGATAATATGAGCTCCGCTTAAATAGCGGAGCTTTTTGTATAATATCTTTTAATTGCAATAAAAAAACCGCCGATTCACTATCGACGGTTAAGTGCGCGATCAGGGGTTCGAACCCTGGACACCCTGATTAAGAGTCAGGTGCTCTGCCAGCTGAGCTAATCGCGCTCATTATTTCTGTTACCTCAGCAACGAATATTAGTATAAGGCCTAATTCAATTTTTTGCAAGTCTTTTTTTAAATTTTTTTTATTTTTCACAAAAAGCAGTACCTGCCTTAAAGACAGGTACTATATTTTCATTTCTAGATATTTGCAAATAATTTTTCTATTTCCTCTGGACTCATCACTCTATTAGGGTCTGTTAAATCTACTCCTACATCTGGTATAACAATTGAATCATCCTTCGGCTCTTCTGGTTCTGCTTCTGGTTCAGGCTCTGGTTCCGGAGCAGATTCCTCTACAGTCTCACCTATTTCTTCTAATAATGCATCCAGGTTTGAACCAGGATCATCTGAAGCCGCAGGCTCCTCCGATGTTATTTCCTCAATCGGTATCTCTTCTGCTGGTGCTTCTTCTAATGCAGCATCTAAATCTAATCCTAAATCATCCACTACCTCATCTGATACTATTTCTTCTGGTTGAGTTTCTTCCACTGCTGCTTCTTCTATTGGAGCTTCCTCTTGTACTGTTTCTTCAAGCTGTAGTTCTTCTGCTTGTATATCTTCTACTGGCGCCTCTTCTACTGAAACTTCCTCGTGTACTGTTTCTTCAGGCTGTGGTTCTTCCACTGGTATCTCTTCTACTGGCGCCTCTTCTACTGGCGCTTCCTCTTGTACTGTTTCTTCAGGCTGTGATTCTTCTGCTTGTATATCTTCTACTGGCGCCTCTTCTACTGAAACTTCCTCTTGTATTATTTCTTCAGGCTGTGGTTCTTCCACTGGTATCTCTTCCACTGAAAGTTCTTCTGCAGGTAATTCCTCTGTAACCATTTCCTCAACTTGAGGCTCTTCTAATGCTATGTCTTCTGTTACAGCTTCTTCTCCAGTTGTATCTTCTATCACTGCATCTAAATCAAGTCCCAAATCATCAACTATAGGTTCTTCTTCAACTACAGCATCCAAATCAAGTCCTAAATCGTCTACTGCTTCCTCCATAGGCATTTCATTAATTACTGGTTCTTGCTTCTGAGGCGTTACAACCTGCATAGGTTGTGCAGCCATTACTGGAATGCCATTTTGTATTTTGCTTTCAATAATAGAAATCTGTGATGTCAGCTCTGTTATCTTCTGTTGAATATCAAAATTAGATTCCTTTATTATTGTTTGCTGTTTTTCAATGATTCTATCATTATTACTATCTATTTTTTCTTGGATATTTAAAAGCTGATTAATTAGCTCATCATTTGAATTCATCAGAGCATCAGTGTTTTCCTTGCTACGAGATATAGTCACCTTTGCTACTGCTTTTTGTGCATTTATAATATCCTCAGCTGGTAATGAACTATTTTCTTCGATTACTCGAAGCCTTTGCTCCATTTCATCAAAACTCTTTTTTATTACTAGATAGGACGCTTTTTGCGCATTATAGATTTCTTCGTACTTTTCTTGCTCCATATCCTTTTGCTTTAAAGATATATCCATTAATGCACTTATCAGGAAAAATAGCGCAACAATCATAAGAAGTATTCCCACAGCCATAGCTATGAAATTACTTTTAAAGTTTATCATGATATAAAATTCCATGATAATTAGCACAGCCAGTGCAATGCTTGCAAGAATTACTTGAATTTTGTCCTTGGCTATTTCTCTTTGAATTTTTTTAGCGTTCTCGTCCATTGTGCCCCCTAGTTATCCTTTTTATCAAATAGAGCTACCATATCCTTTGCAAAAGTAATAGGATACAGTTGTACCATAACTGAATCTACTACTGTGCCAATTTTTAAATTGAACGTAATCTTTACAAAATCTATTTCTGGTGATTCAAATAACCTCTCAAAAATCTTTACACTTTCAACATCGATGTTATCTGTCTTTGGTGGTGAAATATCTACCACTCTATCAAGTAGCTGTGACATAGAAGACGCCGCACTTCCCATCATCTGATTCATTGCCTCAGATACTGCTGATAATTGTATCTCTCCAATTTCTCCCGGTGCTGCTACTCCAGGTCCACCCATCATTAAATCTGCGATAATTTTTACATCATCTTCTTTTAAGATTAATACATTACTTCCTGATAATCCTTTTACATAATTAATGTGTACCAATACACACACATTATGATAATCATCTAATGATTCACTTTTTCTTATTAACTCAATTTTCGGTGTTGTAATATCTACCTTTAGATTATTTAAAAGAGCACTTAGAGATGTTGCTGATGAGCCCATACTGATGTTAGCAATTTCCCCCAGTGTATCTTGCTGTTCCTTAGTAAGTGTTACATCTGCCATTAGCCTTTTCCTCCTTTTGATTTTTTCTCCCTTTTTAAAAGAATCTAAAGAAGTGCTTATCTAAACCCATTAACCATTGTCAAATAACTATTAATTAGATTATACAATATTTGCAATTTTTAGACTACTTTTCACACTAAAAGTATTGTAACCTAATATTGCGAAATATCTGTGGCTAAATTGTTATTAATCAAATATAAATAGGTAAAAAAATAGAAGCCGAGTTATCGACTTCTAAAAATGTTCGAGATGGGATTCGAACCCACGACCTTCCGCTTAGGAGGCGGACGCTCTATCCAGCTGAGCTACTCAAACAAGCAACTATTTGATTTTAATCTACTCTAGAAGAAAAATCAATGCTTATTCTTCAATAGTTAATCAAAGTTAACTGTTCCTTGTAGCCAAATAGTTCCTTTAAAACGTCTACCAACAAGTGGTTCACCAAGAAGATTATTCTTATTAATACATACTTCAAAAACTACATCATTACTCTCTATTACAAGTAAATATAATTCTTCCATTGTGAGATGATTTACTGCACTTCTAACATCAAGAATATCTCCAAGTATTTCATATTTATCATTTTCAATACCGTATGGCATGAAAAAACTGGTAACAACACTAAGAATATCTTCTCTTGCTACTCTTCTACTGATACGCTGATATAAATCAATCTCATCCATAGTAAGATTTTCGAGAGCTTCCTCATTTCCCTCACGAGCCTGGACAACAAGATCTATCCTTTTTTGATTATTCATCTTTTCTTTAATACGACTTTTTTCATTATCGTACAACGGAAGAATAACTTTACCATCTAAGGAAAGCGCAGAAAGACTGACACTTCTATCAGCACTCTTTCCCTCCATGATATTATGTCTAAGGTACTCACCCATGTTTTGTAATTGAAAAATCAGATTAACTCCTAATCTAATCTCATCAACCATAACCTGGTAGTTATCCTTATCAGTTTGCTTTATTATCTCTACATCATTTACTAGAGATACCGTTTCACCAAAAAATGTTGGGTAGTAATAATCTAAAATAAACTCGTCGTCATCATTGTAAATGCCACGAAGTACTAAGCCAACATTATCAGTTACCATGTATCTGATTTCCACAAACTGATTACCTTCAAAATCAATAGCTGATTCCTGATAATCAGGTCTCAGCTTTATCTCTTGAAGTAAATCATTTAATGTATCATTATTAAGTTTACTAAATCCAATTGCTGGTAAATATTTATGCATTAATTACATACCGCCCAAAGCTTGTTCTAGTGCTTGCTGTTCTTCCTCGGCAAGCTGGATTATAGAATTACCATCTATAATCTCCTTAACATAAGTATAACATCCTTCTCTAGAATGCATAGCATTAATTATAAATCCTGAATTTTTTTCATTTAACATACAAAGAGAAAAGCTAAGCTTGCCTCCCATTTCGTTAAATGCATCATACTTTACAAGACCAATCTTTTGGAAACAATCCTTCATATTCTTAAAGATTGTATCTATGTTTCTTTCATTACTTGCATTAGCTTCAATAAGCTCATCAACCTGTTCTAATCTATAAACTAATGTATCCTCTAAAGACTTTGCATCATTTCCCTGCATAAAAATCTTGTATCTCTTTTTTAATTTGCTCATCTGTACGATGAAAACAATTAAGAGAATCATCATTATTAAAACAAGTGCAGCAAGACCAATTACGATATAGTCTGTGCTAATTCCTAAATATTGCTCAATCATTGTGTTTCTCCATTCGAACGTATATTCTATTTTATAGACTCAAGCAAATCTACTATTCTGTTAAGCTCATCCTGAGAATAATATTCAATCTCAAGCTTACCACATTTATTATCCTTGGCATTGATATATACCTTTGTACCAAGTACACCCTTAAGCTTTTCCTGAGTGTCATGATATACTGCCTGAAGCTGTGGATCAATTCCAGCAGCCTTTGATTTTTTATCATTCTTATCGTTAAGAAGCTTCTTAACTTCACGCTCTACATCACGAACAGACATCTTTTCATCAAAAGCTTTCTCAGCAAACTCATACTGCTTATCTGGATCTGTTATTGCAAGCATTGCACGAACATGACCTGTTGTAAGCTTATCATCGATAATCATATCCTGTACACGCTTATCAAGCTTTAATAATCTAAGTGCGTTTGTGATTGTTGTTCTACTCTTTGATACTCTCTCAGCTACTTCATCCTGCTTAAGCTTAAATTCATCAATAAGTCTTGCAAATGCCATTGCTTCCTCAATAGGGTTAAGCTGTTCACGCTGGATGTTATCAATAAGAGAAATCTCAACAAACTCCTGCTCGCTAAGCTTTTTAATAATAACTGGAACTTTTTTAAACCCAGCAAGTCTAGCTGCTCTCCATCTACGCTCGCCACCAATGATTTCGTAGTAAGAACCTCTATCCTGTACAATCAATGGATTAACAATTCCGTGTATTTTGATATTTTCAGATAGCTCCTGCAGCTTATCATCATCAAAGTTTTTTCTTGGCTGAAGCTTATTAGGCTCAATCTTATCAATATCTACTTCAACAGGTGCTCCATGTTCTTCTGGATTAGCAAGAACTACACCTTCATTCTTATTAACAATAAGAGAATCAAGTCCCTTACCAAGTCCTCCCTTTTTAACTGCCATTACTAAATATCCTTTCTCCCGATTATTTCTTTTGCAAGATTACGATAGCTCTCTGCCCCAGCTGATTTTTCATCATAAAGATTAATTGGAAGTCCATGAGATGGAGCTTCTGCCAATCTTACATTTCTTGGAATAATTGTTTGATACACTGTTGCATTAAGATTATTCTTTACTGTATCAACAACATCTGAAGATAGATTTGTTCTCTTGTCATACATAGTAAAGACAACACCTTCAATCTTAAGCTTTGGATTAAGTCTTTGCTGAACTAAGTCGATCGTGTGGATTAACTGACTGATACCTTCTAGTGCATAGTACTCACACTGAATTGGAACTAATACAGAATCAGCTGTTGTCATTGCATTGATAGTTAGCATATTAAGTGAAGGAGGACAATCAATAATTACATAATCAAAATCATCCTTTACATAGTCTACAGCATTTCTAAGAATATATTCTTTTTCATTGATACCAAGAAGTTCAATTTCAGCACCTGCTAAATCTACATTTGATGGAATAATTGTAAGATTAGGAATATTTTCTACCTTATACATACATTCCTTTATACTACATTGATCAAGAACTAAATCATAAACAGTATTCTCACATTCATCTTTATCAAGTCCAAGTCCACTTGTTGCATTTCCCTGTGGATCTGTATCAATAACCAATACCTTTTTACCTGCTTCAGCTAAGCATGCTGAAAGATTAATACTTGTTGTAGTTTTACCAACACCACCCTTTTGGTTGGCAATTGCGATGACTCTTTTCATTAGTTGTCTCCCTCTTCTTTTTATTTAACTCTGAATAGTTTACATTATATCATTCTATTTTTTTCAATTCTACTAAGAAAATCCATTTAATTATCCAGTAATTGTATCTATTTAAACTATATATAGTTATTTTTTTACTAAATATCATATGTTTCACGTGAAACATTATTCTATTAAAATAGCAATATATAGAAGTTGATTCAAAAATCCAAATACTATATTTTGTGTTTTACACACTATATATATACAAATGTTTCACGTGAAACATTACTAGATTTAGTCTATTTATAGTCCCGAAATAATTTTTTCTAATTCTATTTTTGCTCTATATGGGTCAAAAATAACATAATCCTTTATATTTGAAAGAGAATTTTTTAAATCACTTGATGCATTACCATCATTATTGGTATTACTTGAAATATTATTATCCATTGATGGTCTATTAATAACAGCAGTATTTGTTAATAAAGCATTTATTTCAACAAGTCTACCATCATAAAACTTCATCTTTTGATTTTTAATATTCATCTGATTATTTAAATCTTCAAGAATAAGCTTAACCTCAGCTGCTTTAGCGTTATTTTTTGCATTAATATCTCTAGGTGTAAATTCCTTAAAATATGATTCATTAGATTCTTCTAATAAAGATAAGAATTTATTTTCTTCATTAATCTTAGTCTCTAATAGATCCATATCTTCTTTTAATTGAATCTTATCAGAGATTAATTCTTCTTGATATTTTCTAAGAAAATCATTAATCATATATATTCCCTCAATATTCAAATTATATTTTCATGTGAAACATTAACTAATTTAATGGTTCTTTACTAGGGGTACCTGCCTTGCGTGGATATGCCTTAGGTGTAGATTTTTCTTTATTAATAACAAGGAATGACCTACTTATATTTGTATCTGGCAAATTAAAAAGTACTGGCTTTTGTAATTTACCACCCAGTTTACTTATAGCTTTGCCGGATTGTTTTATTTCATCTTCAATATCACCAGATTTAAAACTAATAAAATATCCACCAACCTTTACAAGAGGTAGACAATATTCTGATAAGGTAGATATATTTGCAACTGCACGTGAAACAACTAAATCATATTGCTCTCTATATAACTTATTACGTCCTGCTTCCTCTGCTCTTCCATGAACTAATGTAACATTAGTTAAGCCTAAAGCATCTACTACTTCTTGTAAAAACTTAATACGTTTATTAAGAGAATCTATTAAAGAAAATTGTAAATCAGGATAAGCTATAGCCATAGGTATACCAGGAAAACCTGCACCAGTACCTAAGTCACATACAGATTTAACATCATCTGGGATAATTGTACATATGGATAAACTGTCAACAAAATGCTTCACTAATACTTCATCAAATTCAGTTATAGCAGTAAGATTCATTACTTTATTTTTTTCTATCAACATTTCATAGTACTTATCTAATTGACTAATTTTATTATCATCAATTTCAAAATTCCAACTAGATAAAGTCTTGATTAAATAAGAATAATCTCTACTCATAAAACTCCTAAAAATTTGCTCTGTTTTAAGGGTACTTCTATATACCCTCAAAACAATCAATTATTTTTTATATCCTTCCAAATATACTAATAAAACAGAAATATCAGCTGGACTAACTCCAGAAATTCTTGATGCCTGTCCGATATTAGCAGGACGAAGCTTACTAAGTTTTTGTCTCGCCTCTATTCTTAAACTTGATACATCATCATAATCAATATCAGTAGGTATTAATTTTTGTTCAAGTTTTTTAAATTGTTTTACTTGCTTTTCCTGCCTAGATAAATAACCTTCATATTTAATATAAATATTAACTTCTTCTCTAACCTCTGCAGAAAGTGAAGGTCGCTCTGGATCAATTGGAGCAAGTTTATCATAATCAAGCTCTGGTCTCCTTATTAAATCTACAAGCTTTATTCCATTTGAAAGAGGAATACTTCCATAAGATTCTAATAGCTCTTGAACTTCTTTTCTGGCACCAATATTAATTTCTTTTACTCTAGCAACCTCTTC